>JBJEIV010000460.1:0-5214 GCA_051877395.1 Candidatus Ornithomonoglobus sp. | reverse complement strand
ATAGTTCTGGGTTTCAAATGATTCCAACGGGTCCGCCTCCCAGCCCTTGTTCTCCACAAATGCCTTATACGCGTAATATGCGCCGCGCTGTGTCCAGTGATGGTCGGTATTAAAATATATCTTTTCATCCGCATGCTGCCACAGTTCCTCTACAGCATTTATAGTCATAACACATGGGTCAAGATTCTGGTAAATCGCTTTTATACCGGCAATCTGATCTGTATATAACTGAACCGATCCATAGAATTCCGCCATAGACGGAATAGCAATATTGTATATCTGTACCTCAGGAAGCGCTGTGGCAATAGTATTTATTATTGACGCATACGCAAGACTGTTCGTGTCTGTATATGCAAGCATCTCCATTGCCGTGTCCTCGCCTACAAGATAAACATCGTTATACAGCACAGGCTCTGCGCTGAATCTGTATTCATCCGTGATCGACGTTGTTTCAAGCGTGTCGCGCGAAGGTCTCTTTATTACCTTGAAATCACCGTTTGTGCTTATATCATCCTCTGTAAACTGTGTCAGCATGGTAACCGGCATGAATACTATGTCATTGTGGATCATTGTCGGACTTTCAAATCGGTAGTCCTGACCGTCATAGGTCACAATATCACTCTGCGGATAAACATACGAAGCCGTTTTTTTCATGGTAACTGAAAATGCGTTAATATCAGCATCCCACACTACCTCGTATCCGAGCTGCTTCAGAATATCCTCTGCCGGAACATATATGGCGCCTTCACAATTGTACGGCTCCTGACTGAGCGTAAACTGCTCCTTTCCAATTGAATATGCTGCGCTGCCGCCGGTAAAGCTTACCTTTTCGGTTTTTCCTTCGCAAAGAATGATTATGAATATAATTATCGCCAGAATAACTGCCGCAGCCAGTACGATAACTGCTGATTTCTCTTTTCTTTCTTCCTTCGATCCGCTGAGTCTTAGTCTGTATTGTATTTCATCAGCGATATCCAGACATAAATCTCTTATGTAATCCACCGCCGTGTATTTACTTTTTTTTTCTGCCGGAGCTATCGGTTCCTCTGCCTTTTCCTCCCTAGTTTTAACAACGACTGTTTTTTGACGGGGACTGTTTTTGTTCTCTTGTTCTTCCTTAAGCTCTTTCTGATACTCCGCAAAGCGCTCTCTTGCGCTCTTTCTCGGAGGTTCATCATAAGAATATCTCCCTTTTATATTTCCTGTTTCAGTACGTCTGTCACTCATACTCAATTAATATTCCTTTCTGAAAACACCCATCCTCAGGCGTCAACTCTGTTCCGGCGCTTCCCCTTGAAAAACGCCTCTATATTACATATAATTTCTTCCATACAACGCACCCGCGCCTCATACGCGCCCCACGCCATATGAGGCGTGAAAATAACTGCCGGATTATCAGCAAGCTTCATGTAAGGGCTTGTGACCTCAATAGGCTCTGTTGAATACACATCAACACCCAGTCCGCCTATTCTACCCTCAGTCATCGCGTCCGCCAATGCCGCTTCATCCACCACAGCGCCGCGCGCAGCATTTATCACTATTGCATTCTTCTTCATATGTAAAATCATCTCGCGGCTTACTATGCCTCTTGTCTGCTCAGACAGGGGCAGATGAACGGATATTATGTCGGATTTCTCACACAGGGTTTGCAGTGTGACACAGCGGTATAACGGATCCCTTCTGCGCTTGAATGCAAGCACCTCACAGCCGAGGACCTTTGCGATCTCCGCAACCCGCATACCTATCGCGCCAAGACCTGCAATTCCCCATGTCATGCCTCTCAGCTCATGAAATACCGGTTTAAGGCAGTTCTGCGCCCCGCTCTCTGAATATCTTCCGCTTTTTACAAAGCTGTCATACTGACTGATGTGATTTACAAGCGAAAGCGCCATTGAAACCGTCAGCTGCGCAACCGAATCCGTTGAATATCCCCTGACATTACAGACCGCGATCCCTCTTCTCCGGCAGTATTCGATATCAACATTATCATAGCCTGTAGCCGCAATACATATCAGCTTAAGCTTTTTTGCGCTTGCAAGATTGCTTTCGTCAAGCTTCACCTTATTTATGATAATCACATCCACATCCATCACTCTGAACTGAACCTGACGCGGATTTGTATTTTCATAAATCTCAACCTTGCCGAATTTATCATATATCGAATAATCAATATCGCCGCCTATTGTTTCGGCATCGAGTATTGCTATTTTAATATCATCCATTGTATTTACCGCCTTTTATCAAAAAAAAGATATGGGAGGCTGTTTCCGGCACACTCTGCCCGCCTCCCTTGTGTATCAATTATTACGTAAGCTCTGTCAGTCTGTCCCAGACCTCAGGAAACTTTTTCTTTAAATTAATAGGTCTGAAATCGGGTCCGGCAAAGCCGTGCTGAGTCCGTCCCTCCGACATCAGCGTTCTCTCCGGCAGTTTATATACCTCATATGAAAACTCGATCCTTGCCACTGTAAGCTTTTCTATCTTACAGGTTACGAGAACCTCATCCTCATATTTCAGTCCGTAATGGTAACGGCAATGAGTTTCGGTAAGCGGAAGCAGAATACCCATCTGCTCCATATCCGAATACTTAAGTCCCGTTTTCTTTATCCAGTCTGTTCTTGCCTGCTCAAACCACGGATAATATCTTGAATGATGAACTATACCCATCATATCGGTTTCGGCATATCGCACTGTGAGATATGTCTCACTTATATACGGCATATAAATGCCTCCTTATCTTAATTAAACTCTGCTGTTTTATGCCCCGCATAAACCATTCCGCTTGAAGCGTCAACGGTGATTGACGTACCTGTCTTAAGTATCTTTGTAGCGCCTGCGGCTCCGACGATAACCGGAATATCAAGCGCCATTGCAAGAATATTTAGATCATCAAGATGATCCTTTGACTCGACAATAAGACCCGATGCCTTCTTGAGCATAGGAATCATATCTCTTGAAAGCCTGTCAAGAACCACGATGTCACCCTCATTGAACTTTGCGTCAAGCTCTCTCTTGCCGCGGCATACGCACGCCGAGCCTGTTGAATGAACCTCCGAAAGTCCCTCGCCCTTAACGAGAATATGACCCACGAGATGAACCTTCATAATATTTGTCGTACCGGCAACCCCGAGAGGCACACCGCCCGTAATTACGACTAGGTCGCCGTTCTTTACAAGATTCATTCTCTCCGCATCGTCAACCGCGCTGTCGAAAAGATCATCTGAGTTTGCGGCTACTTGCGAAAGCACCGGAATAACGCCCCACGAAAGGTTGAGCTGTCTTCTTGCCTTTTCGCTCAGTGTCGGAGCGATAATCGGACAGTTCGGACGGAAACGCGAAATCTGTCTTGCCGTGCCGCCCGAATAGGTCAGGGCAATAATTGCGGCAGCGCCCAGATCGTGCGCTGTTGTACATGTAGCATGAGAAATAGCATTTGTTACATCAAAGCCGCTTGTGAAGTCTATCATTTTCAAACGGTTAACATAATCTATATCATTCTCTGTTCTTTCGGCAATTGAAGCCATTGTCTTGACCGCCTCAACAGGATATTTACCCATTGCTGTCTCTCCCGAAAGCATGATAGCCGAGGTGCCGTCGTAAATAGCGTTTGCAACATCGCTGACCTCCGCCCTTGTCGGACGCGGGTTGCGAATCATCGAATCAAGCATCTGCGTTGCCGTTATAACCCTCTTGCCCGCTCTGTATGTCTTTTTTATAAGGTCCTTCTGTATGACCGGAAGATCCTGCATATCAATCTCAACACCCATATCGCCGCGGGCAACCATGATACCGTCCGCAACATTGAGTATTTCATCGATATTATTAACTCCCTGCGCGTTTTCTATCTTGGCAATGAGGTTTATGTCACGACCGCCGTTGCGCTCAAGAAGCTGCTTTATCTCCAACGCGTCCTCCGCTGTACGGCAGAATGAAGCCGCGATGAAATCAAAATCCTGCTCTATTCCGAAAAGTATGTCGCCTTTGTCCTTTTCGCTCATGTACGGCATTGAAAGCTCGACATTCGGGACATTTACTCCCTTATTATCGGAAATTGTTCCGCCGTTCTCGACAACACACACAATCTTATCATTCTTTACTGATGTGACGTGAAGCTCGATAAGTCCGTCGTCAATAAGGATTCTTGAACCTACCGAAACATCCTTGGGAAGGTCCTCATAGGTTATTGAAACCATCTTTTCATCACCCTCCACATCATGTGTGCAAAGCGTGAAGGTCTGCCCTTCCTTAAGGGTAACCTTGCCGTTTTTGAATTTTTTAAGTCTTATTTCGGGACCCTTTGTATCAAGGAGAATAGCGACAGGAAGATCAAGCTCCTCACGGACCTTTTTGATTCTGTCCACCATTTCCTTTGCCGCCTCATGCGTGCCGTGTGAAAAGTTTATTCTTGCAACATCCATTCCCGCGAGCATAAGCTCACGGAGCATAGCCTCGTCATTTGTTGCCGGACCTATTGTACATACAATTTTAGTCTTTCTCATAGATATTTCCCCATTACTGTGTCAAACGCCGGTATTATTATAAAACTCAGGTTGAAAGCTTGCGCGCAAGCTCAACAAGCTCATCGGGTATTGACTTTTTCATATCAAGACCCTCATTTATATCCACATCGGCAATCTGTCCGTTTCTCTGACATACAATTCTGTTGGCCTTACCCTCAAGGAGCAGCTCAACACATCTGGCGCCCATCTGGCTTGCAATAACTCTGTCTCTTACGGTAGGTGAGCCGCCGCGCTGAACATGACCGAGAATTGTCGCTCTTGATTCGATACCTGTAGCCTTCTCGATATCCTTTGCCATCTCAATAACTCCGCCTACGCCCTCTGCGACAACCACAATTGCATGCTTTTTACCTCTTGACTTCGCCTCAAGGATGGGACGGAGAACATCCTCATCAAAATCGTACTTTCTCTCAGGAATAAGCACAACATCGGCGCCGCAGGCAATACCCGCTTCAAGAGCAATATAACCTGCCGCACGTCCCATAACCTCAATTACCGAGCAGCGCTCATGCGATGACGCGGTATCTCTTATCTTATCGACAGCATCCTTAACAGTGTTAAGACATGTATCATAGCCTATTGTATATTCCGAGCAGCTGATATCGTTATCGATCGTACCCGGCATAGCAATCGTCGGCAGTCCGTTGTTTGAAAGGTCACGCGCGCCTCTGAAGGAGCCGTCGCCGCCTATAAC
>JBJEIV010000459.1:0-5214 GCA_051877395.1 Candidatus Ornithomonoglobus sp. | reverse complement strand
ATACTGAACCTCAACACATTTCTTTTCATTATCATAATCAACACTTGCTCCGCATGCCTCAAACACCTCGCGGAGCGGCACAACGGCGCGGTCATTGAATATTATCGGCTCCACTGCCGCCTCTATTTTTTCACCGTTGACATACAGATCAAAGATCGAATCGGTATACCAATGCTCAGCATCATCATAACATATTATCATTCCGGGATTATATACCTGCGCAAAAACCGGAAGCTGCATTATAAGTATTATAACCGCTGCCAGCATCGCTATGTACTGTTTTAAATTTTTCACTATTCTCTCCTTATTTTATCCCTCAAAGGGAATTTCAAAATGCTCATAAGCCAGCTTTGTCGCTATCCTGCCGCGCGGAGTGCGCGCGATAAAACCGAGCTGCAAGAGATACGGCTCATAAACATCCTCTATTGTATTAGGCTCCTCGCCGATTGTAGCGGCAAGCGTGTCCAGTCCGACGGGACCGCCTCCGAAATTCTCAATCATTGTGCGTATCATTCTGCTGTCAATTGCATCAAGCCCCAGCTCGTCAACCTCCATACGCTTAAGAGCCATATCAGCAACCTCATAGGTTATAACGCCGTTTGCCCTGACCTGCGCAAAATCACGCACGCGCTTTAAAAAGCGATTCGCAAGACGCGGTGTTCCTCTTGAGCGTGACGCGATTTCAGCCGCGCCCTCATGGTCTATGGCAACCTCAAGAATACCGGCGCTTCTTTCAACAATCCTTGTAAGCTCCTCAGGTGTGTACAGCTCAAGACGGCATATTACGCCAAAGCGGTCGCGCAGCGGCGCTGTAAGAAGTCCCGCGCGGGTTGTTGCGCCTATAAGCGTAAAATGCGGCAGATCAATTCTGATCGATTTTGCGGACGGACCCTTGCCGATAATAATATCAAGCGAATAATCCTCCATTGCCGGATAGAGAATTTCCTCAACCGTTCTTGACATACGGTGTATCTCGTCTATAAACAGAATATCATGCTCTGAAAGATTTGTAAGTATTGCCGCCAAGTCGCCCGCCTTTTCAATCGCAGGACCGCTCGTTATTCTGATGTTTACACCCATTTCGTTCGCTATGATACCGGCAAGCGTTGTTTTGCCCAGTCCCGGCGGCCCGTACAGCAGAACATGGTCAAGCGCCTCCTTGCGTTCAAGGGCAGCTTGTATATACACCTCAAGATTATCCTTCGCCTTTGCCTGTCCGACATATTCCTCAAGCTTATGCGGTCTCAGACCATACTCGATATCCGCATCCTCCCCGATAAATCCGCCGGTTACAAAGCGTTCCTCTTCATCCATCATTTACAAACTCACCCCTTTACATAAGCTGCGCGAGAGCCTTCTTGATAAGCTCCTCTGTGGAAAGAGAGCCGTCAAGCTTCCCTAACGCACTCTTTGCATCGTTCGGACTGTAGCCTAAAACCACAAGCGCGCTCATCGCCTCCGCCTTATTATCCATAAGCGGCATTTGCGGCTCATCGGATATTACTCCCTCATCGCCGTCTATTCCCAGCTTCTCGGCGTCTATTTTTTCCTTAAGCTCCAGAATGATCCGCTTTGCCGCCTTTGGTCCCACACCCTGCGCTCTCGTTAACAGCTTTGTGTCCTCTGTCACTATAGCGGCGGCTATTTTCTGCGGTGAAGCAATCGAAAGAATTGCAAGTCCCGCCTTTGGGCCTACACCCGAAACGGAGGTAAGCATAAGATACATATGCTTTTCCTCCTCGCTTATGAAGCCGTAAAGCTCCATTGCGTCCTCCCGCACATTAAGACAGGTATACATTGTAAGCCTTGAGCCTACCGCGCCCGCCTGCTCAATATCCGTAAGCGTTGTATAAATAAGGTAGCCCACGCCGCCGGCGTCAACCACAAGATAATTCTCACCTTTTGCGGCAAGAGTTCCTTTTATATAATAATACATATTAAATCACCATTTGTCTAACATAATAGCATAATTATGCTTTAAAGTCAACCTGATACAAATAAACATATTGTTAATTCTCTCCGGTAAATTCCGGTATAAAGCTCTCGCTTGCAGCTTCCCCGTCCTGAATGAATACTCTCTCCATGCCGAGCCTTTCGCACAGCTCAACCGCCGCCCTGTACGCGCGCTCGTCAAGTCTGCCATTGAGCTTTTCTATTCCCTCTATATACCTTATAGGCGTATACTGGCTCATAAGGCTGAAATATACATTGTCTTCGAAATGCTTATGTATATAGTTAATTATATGAACTGTGTCGGACAGTCGACCGGGCAGCATAAGGTGACGGATTATCATGCCTTTCTGCATAATGCCGTTTTCGTCAAGCGCGGGCGCGCCGATCTGCCGGTACATACGCTCAAGCGCCGTCTTAGCACGCTCGCAGTAATCCATAGCCTTTGAATACTGCGCCGCAATTTTATTATCGTAATATTTGAAATCCGGCATATATATGTCCACATAGCCGCGAAGCATTTCTATTGTTTCCGGCAGCTCATAGCCGCCTGTATTGTACACAACAGGGAGCTTCATTCCGCTCTCCTTGGCAAGGTCGAGCGCCGCGATTATCTGCGGTACATAGTGTGTGGGCGTTACAAGGTTTATGTTGTTTGCGCCCTGCCGCTGCAAATCAAGAAATATTTCCGCAAGCTCCTCCTCTGTCACCGCATAGCCGAGGTTATTTGTGCTTACCTCGTAATTCTGACAGTATACGCACTTCATCGTACAGTTTGAAAAAAACACAGTACCCGAACCCGAACTGCCGCTTATGCAAGGCTCCTCCCAGAAGTGAAGCGCCGCGCGCGCAATTCTTACCTCTCTGCCCGCGCCGCAGAAGCCTCGTTCTCCGTTCAGTCTGTCGGCTCCGCACTGTCTGGGGCACAGGCGACAGCATTCAAGCTCCTTCATTGTTATCACCGATCAATGACGGCTTTACATACACCGTATTGTAGCTGTCATATATCACCATGCCGGGCTTTGCGCCGTTGGGCTTATGCACATTTTTTATCACCGTGTAATCAACGGGAACCTGCGCGCTCTCCCGCGCCTTTGAGTAATACGCGGCAAGCTGCGCGGCTTCAAGTATTGTGCGCTTTGGCACCTCCTTGTCAAGTCCCAGCTTTATAACCGTATGGGAGCCGTGTATATCCTTTGTATGGAACCACCAGTCCGCGTTATTGGCATATCTGAGAGTCAGATAGTCATTCTGCGTATTGTTTCTTCCGACATATATATCAAAGCCGTCGCTTGATACAAAATGCATCGGCTTTGAAGCGGCAGCCTTCTTTTTCTTACCGCCGTTTGTTTTCCTCTGAATATAGCCTTGTTCCGCAAGCTCATTGCGGATCGCTGTTATGTCTGTAACCTCCTCGGCATTCTCCGCCATAGCCAGAGTGCTTTCAATATATTCAAGATCAGCTCTCGCAGCCTCAAGCTGCTTTGCCGCCTCTGTCAGCGCAGTCTTTGATTTATTGTATTTCTTATACCAGCGCTGCGCGTTCTTTGCAGGAGACAAGGACGGGTCAAGCGGGATCTTTACCGTACTGCCCGGCTCATAGAAATTTTCTGCCTCTATCTCCTTCATACCCTCCTCCATGCGGTATATATTCGCCGTCAGGAGGTCTCCGTATACTCTGTATTGATCAAGCTTCTGCGCATCCTTCAGGGTTCTTTCCAGAATGGATATTTTCTTTGCCGTGCGCTCCGCATGGTTATTAAGCAGCTTTGTTACATCGGCGCTTTTCTGTCTCATTCTGTCGTGCATATCGCGCTTGTAATAGAAGGAATCCACAAGCCTGTTCATGCTGTCATAATATTCAACCTCCGCAAGCGCCTCGTACTGCTTTATATCTGTCGCTGAAAATTCAATGATTTTTCCGGTGTTTTTATCGGTTATCATACATGGATGGAAGTCTCCGCTTTTCACCTGCTCCGCAAGCCTGAGAACCGCAAGCTTCAGCTCCGCAGCCTTGTTGGTATTTATGCTCTGCGCATTTACGTCTGTGGTTTTAAAAACCGAATAAACAAGCTCCCGCGCAGTGAGCGGACTTATTCCGGCAATCATGGAAATAAGCGCCCTGTCGGCTTTAACGGGCTTGTCAAAGCTGAGCATACTGCCCATATCAAAATCAATCAGCGCCTTTTTGTCCTGCTTCGGCGGAGCCTCATAGAGCCCGCCCGGCAAAATCTCACGAACGGAGCTTACCGACTCGTCAATATGCTTTACCGCGTCAATTATTCTGTTCTCGCTGTTTATAAGAATTATATTGGAATATCTTCCCATAATTTCAACTATAAGCTGCTTTGTTGTGAGGTCGCCGAGCTCGTCATAGCTTTCAACAGAAATCTTCACTATTCTTTCAAAGCCTGACTGCTCAATCGAAACGATCCTGCCGCTGCCGATATGCTTTCTGAGCAGCATACAGAACAACGGCGCCGTCTGTGGATTTTTCTTTGACCCCTCCGTCAGATGAAGTCTTGGATGCGCCGAGCTTGCCGAAACCACCAGCTTATAATGCTCCTCGCGGGTACGAATGTGAATTACGATTTCATCACGCTCAGGCTGAGCAATTTTATCGATACGTCCGCCTTCAAGGCATCGCAGCTCTTCTGTTATAGCGCGTATTGCAACCGCGTCAAGTGCCATAGTATACCTCCCTACTCTATCCTTTCCAGCTTTGCAAATGCCGCCATCAGGCGCTTTGTTCCGGCTGTGTCAAAATCTATCAGTAAAATCGAATCCTTGCCGAATGCCTGAGCGGAAACCACCGTTCCGTCACCAAACTTTCTGTGTCGTACTCTGTCTCCCGCCGCAAAGTGTGACATATCCAACGCCGGTGTGTCTTTTGGCGCATACGACTCCGGCTTTACCGGCTCTTTTTTAAGACTGAAGCCGAAATCCGCCACACCCTGCCTTATCTTGTTCCTTACAGGGCTCATGTCCTCTATATATTCAGACGGAATTTCGTCATAGAACCGCGATGCATCGCTCTGCTCGATTTTGCCGAACTTAAAACGATTCAATGCCTTTGTGACATACAGCTTTTCCTTTGCTCTTGTTATCGCGACATAGCACAGGCGGCGCTCCTCTTCCAGCTCCTCCTCATCGATAACAGCTCTGCTTCCGGGAAAAAGTCCCTCCTCCATGCCGGTAAGGAATACAACAGGAAATTCAAGTCCCTTTGCGCTGTGTATCGTCATCATAACAACATAATCCTCG
>JBJEIV010000458.1:0-5250 GCA_051877395.1 Candidatus Ornithomonoglobus sp. | reverse complement strand
CCTGTGGAAGCATCGTACAAAGTCCAGATGTGAAATGAACTTTACACGGTCATCTCTGCCGTATTTTAAAATAAATTTACTCATTCCACGGCTCCCTCCTTGTTACGTTTTTCAAAGCACACTCCCGTACCGAAGCGCGCCGCTCCGCAGCCGGAACACTTTAAGCGGCAGTGCGGAGTTGTAGCTGCCGCTTTCGCTTTTTCGTTTTCATTTATAAGGAACTGCTTTGTAACTCCGATATCAATATGATCCCACGGAAGAACCTCGTCATAGCTTCTCTCTCTTGCCGCATAAAAATCAGGGTCAAGTCCGCAGTCGCTTATTGCCTGCATCCATTTGTCAAAATCAAAGAAGTCGCCCCAACTGTCGAATTTACAGCCTAATTCAACGGCTCTTATTATCGCTTTGCACAGTCTGCGATCGCCTCGGGCAAAAACACCCTCAAGATAGCTTGTCTTGTTATCATGGTAGGTATATCGTATTCTTCTGTTTGGAATATTCTCTTTTACGAGCCGCTGCTTTCTTATAAGCTCCTCGCGGGAATTCATCCCGAACCACTGGAACGCCGTAAACGGCTTAGGAACGAACGATGACGCGCTTACCGTGATGTTTATATTCTTCGCTCTTTCCTCCTTGGGAATGTCAAAATAAACATCAAGTATGCGTCCGGCAAGCGCCGCTATCTCCTTTACATCCTCATCCGTCTCCGTAGGCAGTCCGAGCATAAAGTACAGCTTCACGTTTGTCCAGCCGCCCGCAAACAACAGCGCGGTTGATTTTATAACATTTTCTTCGATTACGTTCTTATTAATAACATTGCGCAGGCGCTGTGTGCCCGCCTCTATAGCAAACGTTATCCCGCTCTTTCTCACCTTCTGGACCTTTTCCATAAGCTCTAAAGAGAAGTTGTCAATCCTCAGTGACGGAAGCGAAAGTCCTATTTTCTTTTCCTCGGTAAATTTAAGCAGTCCGTCGGTAAGCTCCGGCAGACCGGAATAGTCGCTTGTTGAGAGTGAGGAAAGTGAGATCTCATCATAGCCGCTGCACGAAAGCAGATCATTTGCCAGTCCTAAAAGCGTGTCCGGCTTTCTTTCCCTCTGCGGGCGGTATATGTAGCCCGCCTGGCAGAATCGGCAGCCCCTAAGACAGCCTCTCATGACCTCAAGCATAACACGGTCGTGAACAACCTCGCCGAACGGCACAATAATTGTGTCCGGCGCATAGGTTGCGTTAAAATCCTTCATAATACGCTTTCTGACCTTTTCCGGCGCGTGCGGATTATTCGGAGTTATGCTCCTGACTGTTCCGTCCTCATTGTATTCAACATCATAAAATGAGGGTACATATATACCCTCTACCTCGTCAAGCAGTCTTTCAAGAAATTCCTTTTTGCTCTTTTTTCCGTCCTTCTTCCATGCCTTGAGAACCTCCATTGCTTCATGGACCTGCTCCTCTCCCTCTCCGAGCATGAAGAAATCGAACATATCGGCAATCGGCTCCGCATTGTACGCGCACGGACCGCCGCCGTAAACAAGCGGAAATTCCTCTCCCCTATCCGCCGCCATAAGCGGGATTCCGGCAAGGTCAAGCATGTTTACAATATTTGAATATGAAAGCTCATACTGTAACGTAAACCCCAGTATATCAAAATGTGTTACTTCATCACCCGATTCAAGCGCAAAGAGCTTCATATCATGCTTACGCATTTCCTGCTCCATATCGTCCCACGGCGCAAAAACACGCTCACACCATGTGTCCTCACGATTATTCAACGTGTGATAGATTATTTTAAGTCCGAGATGTGACATTGCGATCTCGTATACATCCGGGAAACAAAATCCGAATCTTATATCAACCTCATCTGCGTTCTTTATGACCGCGTTCAGCTCTCCGCCCGTGTATCTTGTCGGCTTCATAACACCCGACAAAATTTTATCCTTTAAAGTTATCATTCTTCTGTCGTTTCTCCGTTGTTTTTCTTTTTATTGAATATTCCTGATATTCTATCAACCATATCGGGCGCAAGCTCAATAAGCTTTTCGATAGGACCAGATCCCTCGTCCGTTGAAACAAAGCGGATGCTGCCGCTTTTTGTTATAACGAGAAACCCCTCCGGTCTTATAGACGCTCCCGCGCCTACACCGCCGCCAAAAAGGTTGTTTCCCGCCGCGTCGGTCTCCTTGAACTCACTTCCGCCGCCGCCGACACCAAACGCAACTCTTGCGATAGGAATGATCATCGTGCCGTCTGCCGCCGTAACCGTATCGCCTATAATACTCTCGGCGGTAAATAATCCGTCCATAGAGTCTATGGCGGTCTCAATCAGGTCTTTAATCGGATTTGCCATTATTCAGTTCCCCTTTCAAACTCTTATATTTCTTATACAGCGGTATTCCATTATGCAATGCGATCACTGCCAGCGCCGCTATGTTAAATAAATTCGTTGTTATTATAGCCTCAAGCTCCGCAAAAATATGCGGATTTTTAAAATCGGGCTTAATCTCTTCCCTATGCTTCTTAAGACGCATCTTTTTGTCCATAACCCCAAGGACGTTATATATAAACGCTGCCGCGGTGCCGAATAAAAGTCCTGTCTGCATCGCATTCTCCGTGCCGAAAATCAGCTTTATATCCAGCAGGTTTATTGTAACTGCGCGCCGGAACATATATCCGAGTATTTTATAAACAGCTTCCTTGATTTCAGCAATATTTCCGCGCACAAAAGAGATAGCAAGCTTTACCTTGTCCGGCCTGTCCTCTGCTTCCATTTCCGTGTCCTCCGCTGCTGTTTCCGCTGCCTCAGATATCTTTTCCTTTTTTTCCGGGAGCCGTATTCTTATAAATCCATATTTCAGGTCAAGCGACTGGTCAAGCGTGTTATTTGTATAAGAAAGATACGCCGCGCATTTTATAGGCATAAAAAATATGACTGCGAGAACCGCGATAATTATTGCAATAACAATTAATACTGCCATGTCCTCTCTCTCCTTTATACACCTTACTGCTCCTGCTGGGGCTCCTGTACTGTCTGCTCATCCGCCTGCTGCTGAGGCTGCGGCATACCGCCGTTTTCATCATCTTCTGTTATAGAAAGCTGCTCGCCGGTTTGTGCAAGCTCCGGCATTATATTCTTGAAATTTATCGGCGGAAGATCGCGTGGGGTGCGTAGTCCGAAGCAGCGCAAAAACGTATCGGTTGTCTTGTACAGAATCGGTCGTCCCGGCGCGTCAAGTCTTCCGCACTCTTCAATCAGCCCTCTTTCATAGAGCCTGTTTACGCAGCCGTCGGAATTTACTCCGCGGATTTTCTCAACCATACCTCTCGTTACCGGCTGTTTGTACGCGATTATCGCAAGCGCCTCCATCGCGGCATTTGAAAGCGGCTGATTTCTCTGCTCTCCCAGTATTTCCCGTATATATGTATAATACTCAGGCCGTGAGCATATCTGATAGCCGTCTGAAATCTCTATTATGTTAAAGCCGCGGTGATCGCGGTCATATTCCGCCTTCAGCTCCGTAACGGCGTCCTCGATCTCCTGTACCTGCTTATCCATCACAACGGCAAGCTTTGCCGCCTTGACCGGCTCGCCCGCGGCGAACAATATACCCTCTATGGCATATTTTATGTTATCCATTAAAATTTATCCCTTCATTAACCTATTGCTCTGTGGCAGCTCCCGCGCAGGAGGAAATTATAAACTCCTCCTGTTCCTCGTCATAGTCGGCGCGTATTTTTTTCAGCTTGATCATTTCGAGGACTGCAAGAAAGGTTGCGATCATTTCCGGCCGCGAGTCCTCCTCACGGAACAGTGTTGAAAAGCCCACTCTTTTACGGCGGTGCAGCACCTTACAGACCTTTTCTACCATATCATCGACCGAAACCTTTTCGCGTCCTACAATGCCCGAAAATGCCCGTTTTTCCGGCTTTGCCTTCCTTATGCGCCGCTGAAGTATGCTATTGAACGCGTCCGCAAGCTCGGAAAGCTCATGATGTCTGCTGTATTCCGGCACAGGAAATTTGATTTTTTCCTCCTCGCGGAACACCATATACCTTGACGAAAATTCGCTCTTGCGCATCTGTTGTGAGGCTTCCTTGAACTTCTTATATTCATAAAGTCTGCGTGCAAGCTCCTCGCGCGGGTCCTCCTCGTCCTCCTCCTTCTCCTCTTTAGGAAGAAGCATTCTTGACTTGATGTAAAGCAGCTGCGACGCGAGCACAATAAACTCGCTTGTATCGTCCAGACACGATTTTTCAATTCCCTCGATAGCTTCAAGATATTGATCCGTGATCTCAACAATAGGTATGTCCCATATGCTGACCTTATTCTTTTTTATAAGTGTCAGAAGCAGATCGAGCGGACCTTCAAAGCTGTCGAGCTTATATTTCATTTCCTCCATCGGTACCACCGTATCATATGAACAGATTTGCAAGCGACTGGCACACATGGAGAATACCTGTCAGCGCAATCCCTACACCCGTGCCGATGATCCTGTCAAATACTCCGGCAAAGGACAGCAGAATGATAAGCAGAAAGCTGTATCGCTCAAACTGCTGCAACTTGAAATACGCGCTGTTTGACAGAAACAGACCAAGCACACGCGAACCGTCAAGCGGCGGTATCGGAATTATATTGAACACCAGAAAGCACAGATTTGTCCGTGCAAACAGAAACAATACACTTCCTATGGTATTAATCGAATTTACAAACAAGCCTGTCTTATAGCTTATGATAAAAAATATCGTATAGATAATCATCGCGGCAAACGCTAGGACAAGATTGGATAGCGGTCCTGCTGCGGCAGTAATTGCCATACCTGTCTTTGGATTTTTATAATACCGCGCGTTGATTTGAACAGGCTTTGCCCAACCAAAGCCTGTAAGAATCATGAGTATCGCGCCTATAGGATCAAGATGCGCCAAGGGATTAAGCGACAGTCTGCCCGTCATTCTCGGTGTGGGATCTCCCAGCTTATCCGATACCCAGCCATGACAGAATTCATGGAAGGTAAGAGCTATAAGCACTATCGGTATCATTATTATTCTGCTTATTATATATGAAGATGAAAACATTTTTTTCCTCCAATTTTATTCACAAATATACTATATATTATAATATATTTCGCAAGATTTGTAAAGTCCTTTTTTATGAAAAACGGGCAGAAATGGGCAGAAAACCGCTACAAAACATTTTATAGTTTGAGTTTCCCCATTTTTTCATTTTTTTAGCACCAACCAAAACCAACATCAGTA
>JBJEIV010000457.1:0-5260 GCA_051877395.1 Candidatus Ornithomonoglobus sp. | reverse complement strand
AAGGCTGATATAATCCGACCAGAAACTGAAATTATGATATGTGATAGGGAGCTTAACAATCAGCGAAAGGTGTTTACCGTCCAGTGTATGAACCACAACGGTCCCTCCGCGACCTTTTTAAACGATCACGAAATAGTTTTCCGTGACGGAAGCCGCAGCCTTCCGCAGTTCCTTATACTTGATATAAACACCCTGAAGGTGCGCCACTGCATATTCGCCAAAGAGAGCCACTGCGGAGAAAACGGAAAATACCCGTTTTCCGTTTCAAAGGAATTTCTTGACCGCAATCCGGATTATCCGCAAATCAGCGAATGCGGCATATACATACTCGATCTCAGAACGGACAAAATTGAGCTTGCCGTTTCCGAGGAAGAAATAAAGGAAATGGTTCGCAGCCGCGGTCTTACCGCGACAGAGCGCGTGGGCGAGGTCAGCCATGTTCAGCTTAACCCTGCGGCAACCTCGGTTATGATGAGACTCGGAGTTCCGGAATGTCCCGTTTTCGGCGCGCTTGGATGTATCGACCTTGACACTCACAAATCACATCTTATCCCCGACAAGCCTGTTCATCAGCTTTGGTATGATGATGAAACCTACATGGCGACACGTCAGTTTTACAGAAACGGAATAATCGAAATGGAAAGCAGCTATATCGCGCGGTTTTCAAAGGACGGCGAGGAGCTTGAGGTTCTTGGCGGTATATCTAACCATATGGACGGAAATCGCGACAGAACGCTGTTTGCGGGCGACCGCTGCTATCCTGGGTATTCAACGGATATAGGTCTTTACGAAAAGGGGAACAAAACGCCGCTGTATGTGTTTGAAATACCTCACCTTGAAGAAATCGTATGGGATAAGAAGGTTCATCCGAACCCGTCCTTCTCGCGTGACGGAAAACGGTTGTATTTCAACCGCCCATGCAGCAACAACAAGACTGAGGCAGTATTTGCCGATATTTCGGAATTTTATAAATAAGTCATGACAAGAGAAATGAAAATTATTGCCCATATAAAGAGCGACTTCCCTGAAAAATTCGGGATTCCCCGCCAGAGTGGTCTTGCAGATACACAGGGACTTATAATATTTGAGCCTGAATACCGTGTTAAGGAGGCTGTAAGGGGGCTTGACGGTTTTTCACATATATGGCTACTATGGGAATTTTCCGAGTCTGTGAGGGAGAGCTGGTCGCCGATGGTACACCCGCCGCGCCTCGGAGGAAACACTCTGATGGGAGTCTTTGCAACGCGCTCCCCGTTCAGACCGAATCCTATCGGGCTTTCCTCCGTAAGGCTTGACAAAATAGAATACAGTCCGACGCTAGGTCCCGTTCTTCACATAAGAGGCGCGGACCTAAAGGACGGAACACCGATATATGACATAAAGCCGTATCTCCCCTACACCGACAGCCACGCCGATGCCCAAGGAGGCTTTTCGGACAATTTTATAGATTATAAGCTTGAGGTTGTATTCCCGGAGGAGCTTATAAAGGAAATTCCCGAAAGCAATCGTCATGCTGCAATTGAGGTACTCGCCCAGGACCCCAGACCGTCATATCAGAACGACCCGGAAAGAATTTACGGCACCGCCTTTGCCGGAAAGAATATCCGATTCCGTGTTGCGGACAATGTGCTCACAGTCTGCGGGATTGAAGCTTATGAAGAATATCTTAGTCACAAGGAACACTAAATATGACACCTATGGAGTATCATGCACATCATGACAAGCCTGCATAATAAATCGGATAATTTATCAGAAATTAAATATCCCCTTTTCCTTAAGTATCTTTTCCGCCTCGCCCGCAAGATAGAGCGAGCCGCAGATACATACAAGACCTTTCTTCCCCGCGGCTTCAACGGCTTTGTCGACCGCCCTTTCAATATCCGGCTCGGCAATGCACAAAACGCCTGATGTGTCGGCTGTCCGCTTTATTTCATCCGCCTTCAGCGAGCGCGGCATAGGCACCTCTGTCGCGATAATACACCTTGCCGCTCCGGCAATCGTTCTTATACATTCCTCATAGCTTTTATCCTTCATCATTGCAAGAACAAGCGTTACCGGACGACCGTCCTCGGACAGCGCTGCTTTAAGAGCTGTTATTCCGTCTATGTTGTGTCCGCCGTCTATTACAATATTATCGGCAACAAACTCATAGCGCGCCTTCCACCGCACATTTTCAAACCCCTCGCATATTGCGGTATCGGGAATTTCCCGGCCGCGGCGGCGCAGAGCGTATATGGTTTCCAGCGCGACGGACGCGTTCTCGCTCTGATACGCGCCCTTTAATGCCAGATGATAGCCCCATGTCTTATATATGAAGCTGCCCGGCTTTCTCTGAGCCTTGTCGCAGACCGTAAGGTTCGCGCCCGCAGCTGCGGCGGCCTTTTCAATAATTTCGCGCACATGCTCATTCGGCGCGGACACTACCTCGCAGCCCGGCTTTATTATGCCGCACTTTTCCTCAGCAATTTTTTCCACAGTATCTCCGAGATACTGCATATGATCCATGCCTATTTCCGTAAGCACAGCCGCCTCCGGCGAGGAAATTATATTTGTCGCGTCAAGCCTTCCGCCCATACCCGTTTCAAGCACGACAATATCACATTCCATATCCGCAAAGTATTTCATCGCCACAGCGAAAATAAACGCAAATTCCGATACCTGCGCTGAGGTTCTCTTCATTATATCGGACACTGCCGTCACATACTCCGCAAGCGCAGCATCGGCAATCATCTCGTTATTTATCTGTATCCGCTCGTTGAATACCACAATAAACGGCGAGGTAAACAGACCCGTTTTATATCCGGCGCGCTTTAAAATTTCCGCCGTCATCGCGCACACGGAGCCTTTGCCGTTTGTTCCGGCAACGTGCACAAATTTAAGTTTCTCCTGCGGATTTCCCATAGCCTCAAGCAGCTTCCCTAAATTTATATTTCCAAGCGGACGTATAAATTTTGGTATCGCGTGAATGTACTCTATCGCTTCGTTATAATTCATCTTCCTTACTCTCCTCCTGTTACTGTATATATTATACCACACTTATCCAAAAAATCAACGTCCGCCGTTAAAAAATAATGTTGCTTTTAGCTAATATTTCTGATATAATACTATGTTGAAAAATGCAAAAGAAAGGGAGCTTACATAATTATGAGCAGAAATACACAAAACAGCTCGGAACAATATGACCGCATGATAAACACGCCGGTTCATAAGCTGATCATAAAGCTGTCTGTGCCGACAATTATAAGCATGATGATCACAAATATATACAACCTCGCCGATACCGCGTTTGTCGGGAAACTCGGCAACAGCGCCAGCGGCGCAGTCGGCGTGGTGTTCGGATTTATGTCGATTTTGCAGGCGGTAGGGTTCCTGTTCGGTCAGGGCGCCGGAAGCATTATTTCAAGACGGCTCGGTCAGCGCAACAACAAGGCTGCAAACGAGACCGCGTCAACCGCGTTTTTCCTTTCGTTCTTTCTTGCGATCCTTATATCCGTCATATGCTTTCTGACGCTTGATAAGCTTGTTATCGCCTTAGGCAGCACCGACACCATCGCGCCGTATGCGAAAACATATATCGCCTTCATACTGCTCATCGCGCCGTTTATGGTAACAGGCTTTACTATGAATAATATCCTCCGCTATGAGGGAAAGGCAACGCTCGGAATGATAGGTCTTATGACGGGCGGTATTCTTAACATCTTCGGTGACGCTGTCCTTATGTTCGGCTTTAAAATGGGTATCGCCGGAGCGGGACTCTCAACCGCAATTTCACAGCTTATAAGCTTCTGCATACTGCTCAGTATGTTTTTAAGAGGAAAAACAGAGTGCGTAATTTCAATAAAGCATATCAGACTTAAAATGAACCACCTGCTTGATATTACGGCAACGGGGCTGCCAAGCCTTCTGCGCCAGGGCTTAAACAGCATTACAACAATCCTGCTTAATACCGAGGCGGCGGTCTATGGCGATGCGGCGGTCGCGGCAATGAGCATCGTTTCAAGAATTACGTTCTTTGTATTCTCCGTCGCCCTCGGTATAGGTCAGGGCTTTCAGCCGGTCGGCGGCTTTAACTACGGCGCGGGAAAATACGGCAGAGTGCGCAAGGCATATAAATTTACAATATTTCTTGCGGAGGGGCTTATGCTCATTATGACGGCCGCCGTATTCATAGGCTCGGATCAGCTTATCGGGATTTTCAGAAACGACACGGACGTAATAAGCATCGGAACAAGAGCTTTAAGGCTGCAATGTATCGCGCAGCTCCTTCTGCCGTACTGCATGGCAACGGAAATGCTTATGCAGAGCACCGGAAAGAAGCTCGGCGCATCAATACTTTCCGCAACAAGAAGCGGAATTATATTCATCCCCGCCCTGCTCATTTTAGCTAGCCTGCGCGGACTTTCCGGCATACAGGAGGCGCAGCCGGCAGCATTGGCGCTCTCGGTTATCCCGACAGTATATTTTGCGGTTCACTTTTTTAAGGAGCTGCCGCAAAATGACAATTAACACAATAAATATGCCCGCATTTTTCCTGCGGGCATATTTATATTACAGCTCTTCCATTGCCTTGATGCTTTCAAGCACCTTGTCAAGCATAGCCTTATATTTTTCAAGCTTTGCCTTTTCCTCGTCTACAAGCTTCTGCGGCGCCTTTGCTACAAAGCCCGCGTTATTGAGCTTACCGTCGGCGCGCTTTATCTCGCCCTCAAGCTTCTTCTTCTCGGCGTTAAGCCTTGCAAGCTCCTTATCCTTGTCAACAAGCTCGCTCATCGGGAGGAAGATTTCCGCGCCGTGAACAACGATGTTGACCGCGTTAGCGTCTATGCCGTCCTTTGAGCCTATTACTGCAACCTCGCTTGCAGACGCAAGCTTTTCAAAGAATGATACTCCCTTTGCGAACACGTCCGCGTTCTCCGTAACGATGATCGTCTTAGCCTTCTTTGACGGCGGCACGTTCATCTCCGCGCGTCTGTTTCTTACGGCTGAGATCGCGCCCATGATCATCTCCATCTGCTTCTCCTCCTCAGGGTAGCAGAGCTTTTCATCGTATTCGGGATATTTACTGATTACGATACTCTCGCCCTCATGCGGGAGATGCTGCCAGATTTCCTCTGTGATAAACGGCATGAACGGATGCAGCACCTGCATTGTGCTTGAAAGCACATATGTGAGAACATACTGCGCCGTTTTGCCTGTCGGATTTTCCTTGTCAAACAGTCTCGGCTTTATAAGCTCTATATACCAGTCGCAGAGCTTTTCC
>JBJEIV010000456.1:0-5268 GCA_051877395.1 Candidatus Ornithomonoglobus sp. | reverse complement strand
CGGCAAGCGCATACAGGCGGGTTATATTCCTATGTGTGTCGGAAGCGATGACGACGCGGACAGCGCGCTCACAGGCACACACGCGCAGGTGTATGGATCGGAAAACTTTGATGAGGGATTTTCGGATATTGATATACTTATTGACAATGACGGCTCGGAGGATGTGTTCGGTGAAATGAACGTGGGTGTTCCCGTGTGGACGATAAAGCCATTCGGCGGATTGTATTTTGACTTTATAATAGCTCAGGACGCATCCGACGAAAACATATCAGACGGAACATCGTCAGATGCAATTCCGAAGCGGACCTTCAAATTTGCCGGCGGAGGAGTTTTCGTGGGCGTTGAGGGAGATATATCGTATACATATTATATGTTAGTATACGGTGTGCCCGTATATATAGGAGGAAGCGTTACAGCTAAAATACTCGGTCAGATAGGAGCAACAGAGAAAAACGGAATAAGCCTGTCTCCTGCGGATATGTTTAAATCCAAAACCTACAGCCAAAATTTGGTTTATGACTACTGCTTCAGAGCAAACGTAACCGGATCGGGCTATGCGGGTGTGGGCATATGCGGTGTTGCCGGAGTAAGAGGCGGCATAGAGCTTTCCGTTAACTTTATAGCCAATCCGACGATCACAAAATTGTATCCCGATGTGCGGACTACGGGCTTTAATTACAGCGGAACGATAAGATTTTGGCTTGATGCCGTGCTTGCAACCATATCGTGTCCGACATATACCTTTGCGAGTGTAAATACCGGATATTTTGAGGATATGACGGAGAAGAATGCGGAACTTATGACAGCCTCCGCTGAGGACGAAACGGATGCCGCGGCAAAGCCCTATGTGAAGCCCAGAGCCTCCGGGCAGTCGGTATGGACTGCAAATGACAGTCTCAGCCTGCAAAGCACATATTCTCCCATATCGTCAAGACCGCTCAATGAAAACGGATACGATGCGCCTGATCAGCAGATAATCTCTCTCGGAGAGAACAAAGCGCTTCTCGTATTCCTTGACGATGATCCCGCAAGGACTGACGAAAACAGAACGGTTCTCAAGTATGCGGTATACGACAACGGTTCGTGGACGGAGCCGAAAGTAATTCAGAATGATGGCACGGCTGACTTTGACCCGAACCTCTGTGATGCGGGAGACAAGGTCATCATATCGTGGACGTCAAGAGAAGAGACGGAGCTTGGCAGCGAGGTCACTACCGAGTACCTTAAGACTATGGAGGTATATACAGCGGTGTTTGATAAATCCACAGCTGCGTTAGGTGAAATAGTGAAGCTCACCGATGACGACTGCTACGACAGCGCGCCTAAGGCAATATATGACTCCGAAACCGGTGATGTGCTTGTTCACTACACAAAGTCCGATGTGACAACCGATAATTTCGTCGAGGAAGCAATGGTAACGCTCAACAATTCCGAGCAGGCATATATGCTTTATGACGGAGAAAGCGGAGAATGGGTACGCGACAGATATTTCGAGAACGAGCTTGCCGAGGGAGCCGATGAGGATAATCTCATCAATAACTTCGGAGCGCAGAGATTCTTAAGGGCGCCGATCGAAGAATTCGGAATAAACAATCCCGTAATCACCGACTTTACAGCGTCAACCTTAACGACGTTTGAACTGCCGGATTATTATGAGAATTATGACTTTGAGTCTATGAGTGATGAAGAGTTCGGTGAGCTTGTAAGCTATATGATAGATAATACAAGTAATGTGGGAGTTTACGCATACACGGTTGACGCTGACAACAGTCTTGATACCGACGGCGACAGAGAGCTTTTCATTCAGTATTATGACTACAAGAAGCATAAAACAAGCGATCCGATACGGATCACGAACAACAATGTATGCGATTCGTCGCCTATGTTTGCAGGAAAGGACAGCTCACTGTATCTTTTCTGGCTTGAGGACGGCGGACAGATTAATTATATTGATCTGGCGGATATACTTGCAGGAGAGGTTGTTGACGGAATTGTAAGTCCTAATGTCACTTACAGCTACGGATGCGTTTCGACCGATAAGCTTGAGGACGGCAGTGAACCGGCAATATCAGGATTTACAGCCTTTGTCGACAGCGATGAAGATCTGTTCGTGGCATGGGTTCAGCCCGATGAGGATGAGGAAGGTCAGAGCCGCGGACAGGAGGTATATGCCGCATCCTATATAAATAGCTTAGACCATGACAATGTAGCAGTGACATCATGGTCTGACGGTGTGCAGCTGACGGATAACGGCAGGATCAACGAGCTTCCGGTATTTACGGCGCTGGATGGCGGCAGTATCATGATGATAAACAACCAGTATAACATGGATCTTTCACAGGAGATATACAACACCTCCGACGTGCAGCTCACTGAAACCGTCTTTAAGGAGGTTCCGTCGCTTAAGATAACCAATGTTGAGGTGAATAGTATCCCCGAAAATCCGGGAGATAAGTTTACGGCGGACATTACGCTGAAGAATACAGGACTTAAGGACGCTTACGGCTTTGAGATAAACGGCGGAATCAGGATAAACGGAGCCAATGAGGCTGAAAATGCGTTTACAGAAAAAGCGGAAACGATAGATGAGTATCTCGAGCGGGATCCTGAGCTTGAGGAGTTTGCGGAATGGTATGCGAAGAACTGTATACCTGCAGGAGGAAGCATAACGATCACAGAGGAATTTACACTCTCAGAGGAGGGAGCAAAGGATCTGTCAAAGATCGTATGCTATGCGGATATATCCGAGCAGGATGCCGAGGGAATTATAAGCAGTGAATGTACTGTTTTTGAAGGAGAGCCGGAATACGAATTTGAAAACGTAGAGGTTACTCAGAACGGAGATGAATTTGTTCTTGCCGGAATTATCAGAAACATCGGCTCGGCAGCGTCAGAAAGCGGAGATAAGCTGACTGCGGAATTTAACAACATCTACTATCAGCCTGTTGACGGCGAGGTATTCGCTCAAACAGAGCTTGAACCGCTTGAACCGGGCGAATTCAGAAGCTTTGAAATGAATCTGACTATTTCGGATGATAAGCTTGTAAACGGCGTTACAAACGGCTGGATCACGGTTAAGGACAGAGATGGAAACAACTGCGCGGACGGAACGAATTTTGGCGTTTTGCTGAGCAATCCGTACGGATTAAGCGTGAACGGCGGCGCAGAGGAGCTGACCATCAAGGCGGGCGAGGAGCTTGAGCTTGAGGGCAGCTACAAGGGTGCAGGCTATTTCATGAACGGCAGAATGCTCTATACAGTAGACGACACCTTGACGGCTGCGGTGAGCGGAAATGTTCTGCGCGGAGTAAGCGAGGGCGAGACAATGCTTAAAATGACCGTGAATCCGTTCGGCGGAACAAAGACGGTCAAGGTAACCGTAACGGAGGGAGACAGTCCTGCTCCGACACCGGAGCCTACCGAGACGCCTGCGCCTGCTCCGACACAAAAGCCGGGCGCGTCCGGCGGCTCATCCGGCACAACATCGTCGGGAAGCCACATTGGCAGCACGATTGCGGGCGGATCATCAGCGACAATACCGGCGGCGGCTCAGGCTCCGGCTCCGGCGGTAAATACAGGACGCTTTGCGGATGTAAGACAGGGCGACTGGTTCTTTGAGGCTGTAGAGAGCATGGCAGATCTGGGAGTTGTAAACGGTGTTACCGACACGGCATTTGAGCCGCAGACCGAGGTAACAAGAGCGATGTTCGCGGCAATGCTCTACAGATATGAGGGCGAACCGCAGACGGACTATGCAATGACCTTTAAGGACGTTCCGGCAGACGCATATTATACCGAGGCGGTGCGCTGGGCAGCGTCGGCAGGGATAATAAACGGCTATGACGAGGACACCTTCGCGCCGGACGACAGGATCACGCGCGAGCAGGCGGCGGCAATACTGTACCGTTATGCAAAGACAGCCGGCTGCGATATGAGCGTGGGTGAAAATACGAACATTCTCTCGTATGATGACGCGTTTATCATTTCGGAGTATGCGATTCCCGCGCTGCAGTGGACGGCAGGCTTCGGAGTTATGAGCGGCAGAACCGACACGACCTTAAATCCGCTTGACAATCTCACAAGAGCGGAAACCGCGCAGGTTATCTATAATTACAGAACAGCATATATGAATTCAAGAAATGAAAGAGAGGTAACGGAAATTGAATAAGAAAAGCTATAAGAAGCCGGAAATGCGCGTAAGCGCATTTCCGACAGAGAATGTTATAACAGCAAGCGGGGGCGGCAGGGCAGCGCTTCCGGGCGCAACCTATACGGGTCAGTCTATCAAATATACGGAGGAAATGAAATGATAAGAAAAATAACTGCAATAATCTCTGCGGCAGCAATTGCGCTGTCTCTTGCTGTTCCGGCTCTGGCGGATGATGAGCCGACTTATGCGACAAAGACGATCCATTTTGATATTGCCGGCGGCAGCGGCTCCACCCCCGCGGATATGACGGTAACGGATGATGGCAGTGAGTATAGGCTTCCGGTATCATCGGCAGGTAGTTTTTATAAGAACGGCTATGATTTTCTGGGCTGGAGCACGAGTAATGACGCATATATAGCTTACTATACAGGCTATGAATACAGCTATGATGAGCTTCCGGCTGACGGAACAAAGCTGTATGCCTATTGGGGTGAAACCGGAATATATCTGACGGTAATTGCGGAGCCTGAGAATGGAGGTACGGTGGTATTTCAGAAAGAAGCATATACTCAGGAGACCGGCTATGATGCGGTTGTTTATGCAAAACCGAAGGACGGATATGCCTTTGAAGGATTTTATAAAACAGACGGAACCTCATTGGGAAAGGGCGAATCGAATCAGATAGGCTACGATGGTGAGGAGGACTGGTATAAATACAGCTTTACCATAACAGAAACCACACAGCTCATCGCAAGATTTGAAAAGCTTATGACGATAGGTTTTCAACAGGCGGCTGCGATAACGGAGGAGGACGGCACAGGCACGCTCAGATTTATATTTGAAGCCGGGGAGGGCAAGACGCCCGACACCTTCGGCGCTTATGTCATGGCTAAGTCGGCGGAAAAAATAGATGATCAAAAGCTTGTATACACTGGTGAAAATATGATTCCGGGCGAAACCTTTTCCGTTGATGTAACTGATATTCCCCAAAACAATATGGGCGATACCTTCTATGCCGTACCGTTTATAACCTACGGTGACACTCTGATAGCATTTACCGTACAGACGGCTGTGCCGAATGCCGAAGGAGTATATATAGAATAAAATCCGAAAAAATA
>JBJEIV010000455.1:0-5275 GCA_051877395.1 Candidatus Ornithomonoglobus sp. | reverse complement strand
AAAGTTCAAGCTCATCAAGATGTGATAATTCGCTCATTCAGCCTGCCTCCTAATATCTGTTTGATTCCTTCTGATTGATGTCTATTTCGGTAATATCACCGTCTGATTTTTCGATTATCCATTTCAGAATATCGCCGTCCTTTTCGGTGTGAACAAGGCTTCCCATGCCGCCTATATCCGCGCCCAGATAAAAGCTGATCGCATGCACCGGACACTCCTTGATGCATGAGGTGCACCCCCAACAGTCCTTGGGATATTTGATATAAGCTTTATTGTCCCCATCCTGCTTTATGAGTGTACCGGGACACACAATACGGCATCTTCCGCATCCGACGCATTTCTGCTTATTGATCGTTATGCTCATATACTGCGCCTCCCTCCACCAGCTCCCGAAGGATGATTTCTATTTTACCGTTTACAAGACGGGAATTTACATACTTTCTGAAATTCTCGTTATCCTTTTCGGGATAATCAAGATTTTCCGCAAAGCTGTGCCAGCGCGTTTCATGTCTTGCTTTAAGATGCGCGATAACGCTGCGGCATACGGTAAGTCTTTCCCGCAGCTCATAGATATACATAAGCTCCTGAAAATCTTCAGCCCTAAGCGTACCGGACAGCTCTGTAAGCTTTAATATTTTTTCATCCGCAATATCAAGCTGCTTTTCATTAAAGCGGTAATTCGTTTTAATTCCGCCGGCATAGGAATCCATAACGGTCTGCATTGCCTCCTCAAGCTGCTCTGTCGTAAACCGCGCGTCTTCCCGCACGTCAAGGAAGCTTTCTACCTCATCAGCGTGAGCCCTGATGTCTGCCTCGTCAATTTCCGTAAGCTCGGTGTTTTTAATATATTCCGCCGCCGCCAAAGCCGCGATCTCGCCCTCTGCCAGAGCGCCGGTAACATACTTCTGCGGACAGCCGCCCGCCACATCGCCCGCGGCATATAAGCCATCTATTGTAGTTTTACGGTTGGTATCAACCCAATAGCCGCTTGCGGTATGACCGCCTACAATATACGGCTCCGTGCCCTCAATTTCAACATTCTGCTCCGACGGTCCCCTGCCGCTCTCTATCCATTTCAGCGTCTGTGACGGCGCCATGTTCAGATATGCCTTTTTGAGGTCCTCCTCCTGAGCCGGAGTGATCCCCTCCGTCCTGAGATAACAGGGACCTCTGCCCTCGATATTTTCGTTTACAGTGCCGTATACGCGCTCCGAGGTCGTTATGCCGTATTTATCCTCATACACCTCTCCGAGGGAATTGATCTGCTTTGCGCCCACTCCCTGAGCAAGTGTTCCTGTCGGCGCTATCGTGTCCTTACACCGCAGCGCGATAAACCTCATTTCAAACGTGGTCATTTCAGCGCCCGCCCTGATACCCATCGCGTAACCCGCGCCGGTATTGAACGGAGGATACCACATCTTATGTCGCGAAAATCCCGGATTATTCGGCTTATAAAGACCTGCCGCGCCGCCCGTTGCGACGATCACTGCCTTTGCCTCAATTATGTAAAATGTATCGTCCTCTATTCCTATTCCGTATGCGCCGAGAATTTTATTGTCCCTTACAGCAAAATCAATTATATTTACGCGGTTGAGCACCGTTGTATTCGGAAGCGCGTTTACCGCATCCGCAAGAATCGGCTTTATATTTTCGCCGTTAATTCTAAGATTTCGTGTCCCTCGTGTTACATACTTACCGTTTTCATCCCTGAGAATTACAAGTCCTAGCTTTTCAAGCTCTGCTGTTACGTCGTTTAACCGCTCCGACATTGTGAGAAGCAAATCCTCGCGCACAATGCCGTCCGCGTCCTTTTTTGCATAATCCACATAAAACTGCGGTGTATGTCCCTCGGTAATGTACGCGTTCAGCGCGTTAACCCCCGCCGCAAGACAGCCGCTGCGCTTAATATGCGCCTTTTCGCATATCAATACCTTAGCGTCCGACTGCTTTGCTGTCGTTATCGCCGCATAGCAGCCCGCGGTTCCGCCCCCGATAATCAATATATCGGTTTTAAGCCTGCGGATTTTAAGACTACCCATTATCCTTCACTTCTCCATTTCATTATCAAATAACCATCGATTCCTCATCAATCGCCTTATTTTCAAGCAAATACGCGTCGTCACCGGAGGTTACAAAAATTCTGTATATAAATACGTCAACCTTTTCGCCCGCGGTAATCAGACTTTCATCAAGCCCGCGCTTCGCCGTTACGACGTTGTTTCCGATTCGCACGGTAAGCTCTATGCTGCTGCCTCTGAACGCCGTCCTCTGCACAACGCCCTCAACGGCGGAGCTTTTATATTTCTGCACCTCATTCTTCTTTGTGACCTTTATAAACTCCGGACGCACTATCGCTTTTTCCGCGTTCTCTATTTCCTCAAAGGTCTTGAAGCTTGTGTAGTCATCAATAAAGGATGTCTGCCCAAAGAACGATGCCGTAAACGCGGTCACAGGATTTTGGTAAATCTCAAACGGAGTTCCTATCTGCTCCACTCTGCCATTGTTTGTGATGATGATTTCATCTGCAACCTCGATCGCCTCGTCCTGGTCATGGGTTACAAAGATACTTGTAACTCTGAGCTTTTCTATCATGTCCTTGAGCCAGCTCCTCAGCTCCTGACGCACCTTGGCGTCAATCGCGGCAAACGGCTCATCAAGCAGGAGCAGATGCGGATTAGGCGCGAGAGCTCTTGCAAACGCAACTCTCTGCCTCTGTCCGCCCGAAAGCTGACTCGGATATCTCTTTTCCAGTCCCTCAAGACCGATAAGACTTATAAGCTCGCGCACCCTTTCATCTGTCTTCTTTTTATCGGTTTTCTGAACGCGCAGTCCGAATGCGATATTTTCATATACCGTCATATAGCGGAACAGCGCGTAATTCTGAAAAACAAAGCCTATGCCGCGCTTGCTTGCCGGAATATCATTCACTCTCTGTCCGTCAATTATAATATCGCCGCTGTCCGGTGTTTCAAGACCGGCTATCATACGCAGAATAGTTGTTTTTCCGCTGCCGCTCGGACCAAGCAGACCGATAAGCTTACCCTTTTCGATTCCGAAGCTTACATCGTCGGACGCCTTATAATCCCCGAAGGTTTTATTAATATTTTTTAATTCAACATACATAATATTATTAACTCCTCATTAACGGTTTGAAGAAAGATTATTCTGCTTTCTTTCCTCTGTATTCAATAACGCTGCGGATAATAAGTATCAGCACCGCCATTATAACAAGAATTGACGACACTGCAAATGCCGGAACATATTTAAACTCGTTAAACAGAATCTCAACATGCAGCGGAAGCGTGTTGGTCTTTCCGCGCAGGTGACCCGACAGGACCGAAACGGCTCCGAACTCACCCATAGCTCTTGCCGCGCAGAGAACAACGCCGTAAAGGAACGCCCATTTTATATGAGGGAATGTGATCCTTCTGAATATCGTCAGACCCTTTGCGCCCATAAGCGCCGCCGCTTCCTCCTCGTCGGTACCCTGAGCCTCCATAACAGGTATAAGCTCTCTTGAGATGAACGGGAACGTTACAAACATCGTCGCAAGCACAATTCCCGGAACGGCGAATACTATCTTTATTCCCCACTGCTGCAGATAAGGGTATAATATGCTCTGTCTGCCGAAGGTCAGAATAAATACGAGACCCGCAATGATCGGCGATACGGTTACAGGAATATCTATAAAGGTGGTAAGCGCCTTTTTCCCTCTGAAACGGAACTTTGTTATCGCCCATGCGGCAAAAAGACCGAATATTGTATTTATAACAAGCGCGATCACTGTGGCTTCTATTGTAAGCTTTATCGCGCTGATCGTATATTCGTCGGTTACTGCCTCCTTATATGTATCCCAGCCCTGCTTGAGCGCCTCCGTGATTACCGTGTATAAAGGGAGCACAAGGAACAGAAAAACAAACACAGCGCTTATTCCTATTAAAATCCATTTTACTGCTCCGCCGTCTGATTTTTTATCCCGCATTTTACGAGCCTCCCTTTAAAATCCTTGTATTTCTCGCCTGAAGCGCGTTTACCAGAAACAGAATGGCAAACGCGAACAGCAGCATCACAAGCGCTATCGCGGTCGCGCTGGCATAGTCGTACTCCTGCAGCTCCGACATGATTATAAGCGGAGTTATCTCGGTTTTATACGGCATATTTCCGGCAATGAAAACCACACTGCCGTATTCGCCTATACATCTGCCCAGAGCAAGCCCGAAGCCCGTAAGCGCTGCCGGAAGGATTTCGGGAAGTATTACCCTGCGGAAAATCACTGCCCTGCTTGCGCCCAATGCCCCCGCCGCCTCCTCATATGACGGATCGAGCTTTTCAAGCACCGGCTGAACCGCGCGCACTACAAACGGAATACCGATAAATATAAGCGCGATCGTTATGCCTATTCGCGTATACGCTATCTTTATTCCGAATCGGGCGAAAAAGCCGCCGATAAGTCCGGTATCTGCTGTAAGCGCGGTAAGCGAAATACCCGCAACCGCCGTAGGGAGCGCGAACGGAAGCTCTATCATTCCGTCAAGCACTCTTTTGAGAGGAAACTTGTATCTCACAAGCACCCAAGCGAGGATCACTCCCATAACAGCGTTTATAACCGACGCGATAAACGCCGTCAGGAAACTGACCTTAAAGCTTGCCAGCACGCGCGGACGGGTTATGGTTTTAATTACCTCTCCGAAATCCATCTGCGCCGTAAATATTACCAGCGCCGCAAGCGGTATAAGAACCACGATACTGAGTATGGCAAGCGTTACTCCCATACTCAGTCCGAAGCCCGGAATTACTCTTTTTGTCTTACTTCTCTTCATAAAGCTCATCGAATATGCCGCCGTCAGCAAAATGTGTTGCCTGCGCTTCATCCCAGCCGCCGAAATCGTCTATTGTTACAAGATTTATATCAAGGTCGAATACGTCCGCGTATTCCTGAAGAATTTCCTCATTTGACGGACGATAGAAGTTGTCGCCTGCTATTCTCTGCGCCTCATCTGAATACAGATACTGTAAATACTCGGTCGCAGCCTCTCTAGTGCCTCTGTTGTCAACAACCTCGTCAACAATTGCGACTGAAGGCTGAGCAAGAATACTTATGCTCGGTGTGATGATTTCATAGTCATCGGGATAATCCTGAACCGACAGATACGCTTCATTCTCCCATGCGATAAGCACATCGCCCTGACCGTTCTCTACAAAGCTTGTTGTAGCGCCTCTTGCGCCTGAGTCAAGAACAAGCACGTTCTCGTAAAGCTTCTTTATAAACTCCTTA
>JBJEIV010000454.1:0-5277 GCA_051877395.1 Candidatus Ornithomonoglobus sp. | reverse complement strand
TGGAGTATAAGGGACATTTGCGTGAATTATACGCGCCCGCAAGCGTCAATGCTGCGGTATCGTCGCTCAACAGCTTTTTTACCTACTGCGGCGCGCAGGAGCTGAAGCTGAAAACAATAAAGATACAGCGTCAGATTTTTGCAAGCAGCTCAAAGGAGCTGAAAAAGAACGAATATGTAAGACTGCTCAAAGCCGCAAAGAAAAATGGCGACAGGCGGCTTTACCTTATCATGCAGACCATATTTGTAACCGGAATAAGAATATCGGAGCTGCGATTTATAACGGCGGAGGCTGTAATGAGCGGAACCGCGGTTATAGATTGCAAGGGGAAGCTGCGCACAGTGTTTATTCCAAAGGATATGTGCAATATACTGAAAAAATATATAAAGGATATGGGCATAAAGAGCGGCAGTATATTTATAACGCGGAACGGCAATCCGATGGACCGCTCAAACATAAGCAAGGCAATGAAGAAAATAGCGGAGCTTGCAAAGGTTGTTAAGGAAAAGGTGTTCCCGCACAATCTGAGACATCTGTTCGCAAGAACATATTATTCGGCATATAAGGATATTGTAAGACTGGCTGATATTTTAGGTCATTCAAGCGTGAATACAACAAGGATATATACAAGAGAAAGCGGCGAGGTCCACCGTAAGCAGTTGGAGAGCCTTAATTTGATTTACTGCTGAAAAATACTACATAATCGATATTATGTGGTAAATTATTGTTTATCTGCCTACATCTGCGGTGTGTCCCCACACTCCTGCCCCCTTTTTTAGAATTGCCTGCGGCAATTCTAAAAAAGGGGGCAGGATAATACACATAAACAATAATTCATAAAAAGACATAGCAAACAAACCAATCAAACCACAATTGGTCTAATCTGTATATTTAAATATTATTTAAATAAAAATCCTAAAAAACATTGACAAAAAAAGACTGCGATGTTATAATTAGTATAGTTATTCTTATATAATTTTTACCACATAATATCGATTATGTGGTAAATGCAAGCGTCAATACCATCATCGGAAGTCCTTTTTTAGAATTCATTCTTCCGTTGATGATATATATTGGTACTGTTTAATCCACATACATTGTCCGGTGGGGACCTTATGGGCAATGCAATAACAAAAGCGCTGCTGATTGAGAAAAAATCTCGCCTCCTGCAGTGTGTACCAATAAGAATACGGACAGCCGCTGCGGAAGCACACGCAGCGGCGCAAGTCCGGTATTAATAAGCTCAGTTAAATATTACAGAACCGCGGAAGGGGATTGCCGCAAGTCCTGTTTTATTTATATATTTACTCATTTTAATTTTATGAGAGGAGAGAAAAAAATGAACATTAAAAAATTAGTTAGTGCTGTTTCAGCATTAACAATCGCTGCAAGCGCTTTCGCAGGTCTTGCAGTAACAGCAAGTGCTGCTGCTGGTGATGTAACAACAAACGCATCGGCTGATTTCACAGACAGTTTGGGTGATTTCACAATAGTAAGCAGTAATGAAACATATCCGATTGAGCTGTCAACCTCATATGCCGGCTGGTTGGCTGTAGGTAATGGCTCAGGTACAGTAACAATTGCAGATGATAAGCTTGCAGGCGCAAACGATGTCGTAACGGTATCCTTTAAGGTTGCATACGGTAAACTCAGTGGCAGAAGCTTCTATTACAAAATCAGCGACAGTGAAGGCACAGATATCGTAAGCTGGGACTTTAATGCTTACAGCGGTGCCATAAACACAAACGTACTCGGTGAAGGTTCTGATTTACCGACTACAAGCGAATTCTATTATGGATATACTACACCTATAACAAATCGCGCAGCATCATATGTATTTACATTTGACTTTGCAAAGAACACTGTTACACAGCAGACAACTAATATGTATAACAGCGCGGTTACTACTCATTCCAATCCGCTCCCTGAAGGTGTAGACAATGTAAAGACACTCACAATCGGTTCAAACTATTCTAATAATGAGAGACGCTGTGTAGTTGACGATATTCTTATCCAGACAACCGAAGGTGATTCATCATTGGTAGGCTATACACTCAGCTATAAGGTTAACGGCGAGGGTGATGCGGTTTATTCAACAACTGGTTCCGCAGCTGTAGGTGAAACTGTTACTGCGGTAGCTTCATTCAAGAATACGTCCGGCGATAAGTATTATGTTGATGAGCCGCAGACATTTACCATCGCTGAATCAGGCAATGATTTTGTTCAGTCATGCCGCGCGGCTAACGTTTATGCTGTAAATGTCAATGCAACAGGCGATATTTCACAGAGTATTATTGCTGATACCGTTGTTGAGGGCGAGAGCTATTCATATGGAGTTCCGCAGTACATTGTAAAGGACGGCACAGCTTATGAAGCTACACCGTTAGGCAGTACATATTATGCCGGTTCAGTTGCAAATGCAAATGCTGATACAATCGTAGATGTTACATATACACAGAAATATACAGATGTTGTAGCATATGATGAGCTTGACGGCTCTACTGATAAGAATGCCGATGTAAGAGCATCAAACGGCAGCGCTTATAACAATGCGGCATATACATCAGCTGAATTGCCGGCAGGCACATATAAGGCTGTTGTAGGATTTTCTAATATAGGTCGTGGTTCAACATTGACTGTTGGTGATACAACTCTTATTACATCTGAAACAGATTGTACTAAGAACGCATGGACAACATTTGCAACAGCAGAATTCACTATTACTGAACCGACTGCTCTTGTATGGAATGCGGGTAGCTCTGGTACATACGATCCTATTGATACTGTTCTTATTATAGCAGTACCTAAAGAGCCTACAACAGTAACAGCAACAAACGTTGGCGCATTTGAAGATGATACAACTCTCGGAACAACCGGCGTAGCAACAGCATTCAAGGCTAATATGTATGGTGTAACAGGTACACTCAACTTCACGGTTACAACATCAGAGGGCGAGACAAGAACATTTGAAGGCGCAACAACACTTGCAAACGATAATGTTATTCTCGGTATCATCGTAAATGGTCTTAATGATGCAGGCGCAACAGGCGTATTGACAGTTGTAGAATAATTACAGGAGGTATAATTAACATGAAAAAGTTTTATAACGAACCGGAAATGAATATCTCCTTGTTCGCACAGGAGAATGTTGCCACTACAGCAAGCAGCGGCGAAGGTGAACCTACGGGAGAAACCGCTGTAGCAAAGGCTGGGGCAGCTCTTGAGGGAGCTACTAATACGATTACACTTACATGGTAATCCTATAGAGTACATATTACTGCGGCGCTGTACAAGCCAATCCCCGCGGCGCTCGCACAGAAATATAACTCAATAAATCCGCGATGTCCCGGAACCCCCGGGGCATCGTTTTTTTTCTTTTAGTCGAAATAGAAAAAACACGTCGAAAATTTTGTGTATATATTGTTAAAAAAATCGCAGATTTTATATTGAACAACTAAAAAAAATGTGGTATAATAGGATATAAGGATGAGTTTGGTGTGCTGTGAATTATGGCTTTTGCGGTATCACCGGGGAAATTCATCAGGCAAATGTTATACAGGCTTTCCCGCCTGTGTAATCGTTGAAAGGAGAAAATAACTATGAAGTATTCAGCAGAAGTTGAAAATATGTGTCCTTTAGCTAAGGGTACATATCACGGCCCGGCTCCTATTCCGCAGGAAGGAAAGTGGACTCAGGCAAAGGAAGTTAAGGACATTTCGGGTCTGACGCACGGAATCGGCTGGTGCGCTCCGCAGCAGGGAACCTGTAAGCTTACCCTTAATGTCAAGGAGGGCGTTATCCAGGAGGCTCTCGTTGAGACAGTCGGCTGCTCGGGCATGACACATTCGGCGGCTATGGCAGCTGAGATCCTTGTCGGAAAGACGATTCTTGAAGCGTTGAACACAGACCTTGTTTGTGACGCTATTAACACAGCAATGCGCGAATTGTTCCTCCAGATCGTTTACGGACGTACACAGACAGCATTCTCAGAGGATGGTCTCCCGATCGGCGCAGGTCTTGAGGACCTCGGCAAGGGTCTCCGTTCACAGGTTGGTACAACCTACGCAACTCTTAAGAAGGGTCCGCGTTACCTTGAGCTTGCGGAAGGCTATATCACAGAAATCGCTGTTGATAAGGATGACACAATTATCGGTTACAAGTTCGTTCACCTCGGCAAGATGATGGAGAACATCAAGAAGGGCATGGACGCTAACGAGGCTCTCGCAAAGGCTTCAGGTCAGTACGGCAGAGTTGATGACGCTGTTAAGCTTATCGACCCGAGATGCGAATAATCTAAGGAGGTAACGAAAATGGCATTGTTCGAAAGTTATGAAAGAAGAATAGACCAGATTAATGCAGAGCTTGCAAAGCACGGTATCGAGTCAATCGAGGCTGCTGAGGCGCTTTGTAAGAGCAAGGGTCTTGATGTATACAATATCGTTAAGGGAATCCAGCCGATCTGCTTTGAAAACGCTTGCTGGGCTTACACTGTAGGCGCGGCTATAGCTATCGCTGACGGCGTAACAACAGCTGCTGAGGCTGCTGAGAAGATTGGTGTAGGTCTCCAGTCCTTCTGTATCCCGGGTTCGGTTGCTGATGACAGAAAGGTCGGTCTCGGTCACGGTAACCTCGGCGCTATGCTTCTGAGAGAAGAAACAAAGTGCTTCGCATTCCTTGCAGGTCATGAGTCCTTCGCGGCTGCTGAGGGCGCTATCGGTCTTGCAAAGAGCGCAAACAAGGCTCGTAAGGAGCCGTTGAGAGTTATCCTTAACGGTCTGGGCAAGGACGCGGCAAAGATCATTTCAAGAATTAACGGCTTCACATATTGCCGTACACAGTTCGACTATTACACAGGCAAGGTTGAGGTAGTTGAGAGAATCGCTTACTCAGACGGTGAGAGAGCAAAGGTTAACTGCTACGGCGCGGACGATGTTCGTGAGGGCGTTGCAATCATGCACCTTGAGGGCGTTGACGTATCAATCACAGGTAACTCAACCAACCCGACAAGATTCCAGCACCCGGTTGCAGGTACATACAAGAAGGAATGTATCGAGCAGGGTAAGAAGTATTTCTCGGTTGCATCGGGCGGCGGCACAGGCCGTACACTTCACCCGGACAACATGGCGGCAGGTCCTGCTTCATACGGCATGACAGACACAATGGGTCGTATGCACAGCGATGCTCAGTTCGCAGGTTCATCATCAGTTCCGGCTCACGTTGAAATGATGGGACTTATCGGAATGGGTAACAACCCAATGGTAGGGGCTACTGTAGCAG
>JBJEIV010000453.1:0-5278 GCA_051877395.1 Candidatus Ornithomonoglobus sp. | reverse complement strand
TGCCTTACAAGTATTCTGGATTACTGCAAGAGGACAAGCATGCCGGTTATTCTTGCGACAACCGGCTACAGCGCGGAGCAGAAGGCGGAGTTTACAGAAGCTGCGAAGGAAATACCGGTATTCTTCTCGGCAAACATGAGTCTTGGTATAAATCTTCTAATTTCACTTGCAAAGCAGGCGGCAAAGCTTCTTGAGGGCAGCTTTGATATTGAGATCGTTGAAAGACATCACAATAAGAAGATAGACGCCCCGTCAGGAACAGCGCTTGCGATAGCGGACGCGATCGATGAAACGCTTTCATATCCGGCGGAATATGTATTTGACCGTCACAGTGTACGCCGTAAGCGCAAGAGCACGGAAATCGGCATCAGCGCGGTAAGAGGCGGAACGATTGTCGGTGACCATGAGATAATATTTGCCGGCAATGACGAAGTCATTGAGCTTTCACATCATGCTGCCAGCAAGGAGGTATTCGCGGTAGGCGCAATAAAGGCGGGCAAGTTTATGGCGGGCAAGCCGGCAGGAATGTACGACATGAATATGCTCGTTGCAGAAATGGTATAATATTTATCCCGTGGAATTATCCGCGGGATTTTTTCATATACTTAAATCGGGGGTGAGAGCAATGTTTCGTGGTTATAATCTGAGACAGCGGGTGGTAATAGATTCGGACACCGCGGAGAGAATAGGAGTGATATCGGATGTTGAAATAGATGAATTATCGGGGCGGATCGCAAAGCTTATTGTAAAGCGGAGAAACGGCTTGTTTTCGGGCTGCTTCGGGATAGGGGAGCTGACTGTCCCGTGGAGCGCAATAACCGCTGTGGGACGTGAATTTGTGCTTGTAAAATCCTTTGATTTCGGCGAAAAACGCTTGAAAAATTAAGCTCCGTGTGGTATAATTATCCTATAGAGAAAAATTTAACAAACATTGCTTATATGCCGAAAGGAAGGACGAACCATGAGATGCCCGTATTGTTCATTTATTGAGAGTAAGGTTATTGACTCGCGGCCGACAGACGAGAACAGCTCGATCCGCAGACGCCGCGAGTGCTTAAAGTGCGGAAAGCGCTTTACAACCTATGAAAAGCTTGAGTCTATAGCGTTGGTAGTTATTAAAAAGGATGATTCGCGTCAGCCGTTTAACAGAAACAAGGTTCTGAAGGGCATAATTACAGCATGTGAAAAGCGTCCTATTTCGCTTGCCCAGATGGAGCGTGTAGCGGACGATATTGAAGGCGAGCTTGCTCAGAAGATGGAGCGTGAGGTAAAGTCAACAAAGATAGGCGAAATGGTCATGAAAAAGCTTCGCGATCTTGACGAGGTAGCATATGTGCGTTTTGCATCGGTTTATAAGCAGTTTAATGATATAGATACTTTTATGGAAGAGCTAAAGGGATTAATGAATGACAAACAGGGTTGATCTTCATACACATTCAACAGCCTCCGACGGTACATATTCGCCATCGGAGCTTGCAAGGCTGGCAAAAGAGATCGGTCTTAGCGCAATAGCTCTTACGGATCACGACAGTAATGACGGTATCAGCGAGTTTATGGAGGAGTGCGGCAGGCTTGGAATAGAAGGTATTCCGGGAATTGAAATAAGCACCGACTATGAAAAACAGCTGCATATTGTAGGACTGTATAACAGTGGTGACGAATTTGATAAAACCGTGAAGCGTTTAAAAAACGCCCGCGCGGAACGAAATATAAAGATGTTTGAAAAAATCCGCGACTATGGCTTTGATATAACGGCGGAGGATATACTGGAAAACGGCAAGGTCACCATAGAGCATGCCGGAAGGCTGCACATGGCAAACGCGCTTGTCAGAAAAGGTTATGCGGCGGATAAAAATGATGCCTTTGACCGATTTCTTATGAGAGGGAGACCATGCTATGTTGAAAAGTTTTCATTGTCGCCCGAGGAAAGCGTGAAGCTTATAAAACGCTGCGGCGGGATCGCGATATGGGCGCATCCGGCTTTGGCTATGGATAATGAGGGGGATATGCTTGAGATGGCGGAGAAACTGAAGGCTGCGGGACTTGACGCGATGGAGTGCTGTTACAGCACATACACCGAGGAAATGAGCCGGATGTGTAAGGCAGTAGCGCAAAAAGCGGAGCTGCTTATGAGCGGCGGCAGCGACTTCCACGGGGCGAACAAGCCGGATGTAAAGCTAGGTGTGGTAAGCGAGGGCTTTGTGCCGTATGAAGTACTTGAACAACTAAAGCAGAGAATTGGTATATAACAGTAAGGCGGTACCGTTTAGGGGACGGTTACCGCTTATTTTATCTATAGAGAGGAAGATAAGTTTGACGGAAAGAACAATTGCGGCAATATCCACCCCGCAGGGTACGGGCGGCTTATCGGTTATACGGATAAGCGGCAGCAATGCGGTAGATATTGCCGATAAAATCTTTAAGGGCAGGAGCCTGAAAAAGGCGGAAACCCATACCGTGCATTACGGTCACATCGTAAACATAAAGGGAGAAATCATAGATGAGGTGTTGGCGACGGTTATGCTGGCGCCGAGAACCTTTACAAGGGAGGACACCGTTGAAATAAGCTGCCACGGCGGAAGCGTCACAACGAGAGAGGTGCTTAACGCCGCGATAGAGGCAGGAGCGTATATGGCGGAGCCGGGAGAATTTACAAAGCGCGCGTTTATGAACGGCAGAATCGACCTGTCGCAGGCGGAGGCTGTAATAGATATAATTAACGCGAAAAATGAGCTTTCGCGCCGTAACGCGGTTTCGCAGCTAGGCGGCTCGCTTTCAAAGGAAATCAAGGCGGTACGGGACACGCTGGTGCACCTTGCAGCGCAGATGCAGGTTATCATTGATTATCCCGATGAGGACCTTGAGGACGTGACAACAGAGGATATAGAGAATATATGCCGGGACTGCGCGCAAAAAACGGAAAGACTTATCCGCAGCGCGGACAGCGGAAAAATTATAAAAGAGGGAATAAGGACCGCGATCGTAGGCAAGCCGAATGTAGGCAAATCAAGCATTCTGAACTATCTTGCCCAGGACGAGAGAGCCATAGTAACCGATGTTGCCGGAACGACCCGCGATGTTATAGAGGAAAGCGTCACAATAAAGGGAATCCCTCTTATTCTCAGCGATACAGCGGGAATACATGACACGGAGGACACGGTTGAGAAGATCGGCGTAGAGAAGTCGCGCCGTTATATTGATTCGGCTGATCTTGTGATCGTTGTTCTGGACAGCTCGGAGGAGCTCGACTCGGAGGACATAAGAGTTCTGGAGGAAACAAAGGACAAAAAGAGGGTTATATTACTCAACAAAACGGATAAAGCGGCAGAGCCTGAGTTAAGCAGCTTTACAGGCATAGATGGCGAGACTATCGCGGTCAGCGCCGTAACGGGCGAGGGCATGGAGGAGCTTGCCGCGGCGATCGAGAGGCTTTGCAGGCTTGATGAGATAAAGTCGGAGAACGGCGCGGTCATAACAAATATGCGGCATAAGTCCGCGCTGATAAACGCTCACGCCGCGCTTAGGCGAGCGGCGGACGCTCTGGCGGCAGGTATGCCGACCGATATTGTATCGATAGATATATCCGCCGCAATGGACGCATTGGGCGAAATCACCGGCGAAACCGTAAGCGAGTCGGTAGTGAACGACATTTTCCATAATTTCTGTGTCGGGAAATAGGCGAAAGAAAGGAGACAGAATATGAGATTAGACAAATATATTTCGGATTCCGCTCCGTACAGCCGCAAGGAGATAAAGAAGCTTATAAAATGCGGCGCGGTGACTGTAAATGATATAACGGCGGCAAAGCCGGAAATGCAGGTTACCGAAAGCGACAGAGTGGCTATAGACGGCGAAGAGGTCAATTATGCAAAATACGTGTATCTGATCCTCAACAAGCCCCAGGGCTATATAAGCGCGACAGAGGACAGGCAGTACAGAGTGGTAACGGAGCTTGTGCCGGAGGAATATGAGCATTATAATGTGTTTCCCGTAGGGCGGCTTGATATTGATACGGAGGGACTGTTGATACTTACAAATGACGGCGCTCTTGATCATGCAGTGACCTCGCCTAAGAAAAACGTGTATAAGCGGTATTTCGCAAGGCTTGACAGACCGGCGGAAAAGGATGATATAGATGCCTTTGCGGCAGGGATGGAATTTAAGGAGTTTACCGCAAGGCCGGCAAGACTTGAAATCTGCGGCGATCCGCATGAGGTATATGTTGAAATCGCGGAGGGCAAATATCATCAGGTCAAGCGGATGTTTGAGCGGGTAGGAAAAACAGTCGTTTATCTCAAGCGCGTGAGCATAGGCGGGCTTGTATTGCCGGAGGGGCTTGAACCGGGGAATTTAATGGAAATAGACAAAAAAGAGCTTGTTATGTTGTTGGAAACTAACAAACAATAACATATTTTTTCGCGCATATTATATGTTTTGTGCAAAATTAAAATTTTTTCGAGGAATTTTCAACAAGATTGTAGCTAAATGATTATTGAAATTCCACGTTCAAAGGTGTATAATTATTCTGGTGTGTAATTAAATATACATGAATGTATATGGTAATAAAGGAAGTATAATTATGGATATAGGTACAAAAATCACAGAGGAGCTTGCTATTGAAAAAGCCTTTACAATACCTCTGTTCGGCGGTATTGATGTTTCAGAAACAATAGTTGTCATGTGGATAATAATGGCGGTTATGATAATCGGAGGATTTCTTGTAACAAGGAATCTTAAAGTCGAGAACTGCTCAAAGCGTCAGATTGCCGTTGAGGGTGTATACAGCTGGCTTGACAAGCTGTTCAGGGATATTGTCGGTGAAAAGGGAAGCTGGATGGTTACATATCTGGTAGTTCTCATTGTATTTCTTGTTATCGCAAACCTGTTCGGAATATTCGGCTTTAAATCTCCTACAAAGGATATTTCGCTTACCGGTGTTCTGGCAGTGTTCTCAATCATATTTGTTCAGGCGGCGGGCATAAAGGCGAAGGGTGTCCTTGGATGGCTTAAAACCTTCAGATCACCTATTAACGTTCTTGAAACCTTTATAAAGCCGCTGTCGCTGTGTATGCGTCTTTTCGGTAATGTCCTCGGAGCTTTCGTTATCATGAAGTTTATCGAGGCGGTTGTTCCGGTGGTTATCCCTCCGGTGCTCAGCCTGTATTTTGACCTGTTTGACGGCGCTTTGCAGGCATATGTGTTTACGTTTCTTACGGCCCTGTATATACAGGAGGCTGTTGAATAAATTTATTATATTAAAGGAGAAAAAGAATTATGA
>JBJEIV010000452.1:0-5280 GCA_051877395.1 Candidatus Ornithomonoglobus sp. | reverse complement strand
CTGTAACGCCCGCCGTAAAGATAAGCTCCACAACGAAAAGCTTTGCCGGATTGGCGAGAAGGTCGGTAAAATACGAATCCTCAGCCATCGTCGCGCAGGAGCCGGAAAGATAGCCCGCGGCGTAGTTTAGCACCCATCCGCCGATAAGGTTGTAATAAGGGAAAATAAGTACCGGAACGAGTGTGGCAAGAACGCCGACAAAGCTCCATTTTTTATTGATCTCACCGAACGCGACAAGCGGACCCTTGCCGGTTTTTCTTCCTATAACATTCTCCGCGATCATCAGCGAAAAGCCGAAGGTCAGAACGAGAATGATATAAACGATGAGGAAGGCGCTGCCGCCGTATTTTGCCGCAAGGTAGGGGAAGCGCCATATGTTTCCCAGACCGATCGCGGAGCTTGCCGCGGCCATAACGAAGCCGAAGCCTCCTGTGAATGTAGAACGTTTTTTCATATACCTGCTCCTTTTCATAATACAGTACGTCCGCTGCGCTCTGGCAGATCCCGACAGCGGAGCTGTATTTTTATTTATTTAATAGTTGTTTTATTATACAATAAAAAAAGATTTCTGTCAATGTTTTGTGAAGAATTTCCGAAAAATACAATATTCAGTCTGATTTTTGTATCGTTTTTGCCAAAAGAATATGATAAAATATTTATGAAGTACTTAATGCTATGCTATACAGAAGGAGGAGATTATATGAGACTGAAAAAAGTGATCGGCGCGGTCACCGCGGCGGCAATGCTGGGTACTGTGCCGTTTGCGGCGGTGCAGGCGGCGGACGAAAAGACTGTGCTGTACTACGGCGCCGGTTCAGTGACGGTAATCGCGGACCCGACCGATTCGGGCAGAGGAAATGTATTTTCGATTGACGGCTATGAAACGGCAAGAGGAAATGACATGATAAAGGGCAACAACCCGTTTATTGAGCTTCCGGCAGAGTATCTTTATGACAATGCGGACGGAGAATACACATTAAAGAAAGATTTCAGTATATCCTTTGACGCTTATATTAAATCGACAGGTTACCGTTACGCCTTCTATACAGGCTCCGATGGCTATTGGGACAGCAAGCCGGCGGCAAACGGTCTTTATCTCATTCCCGACACAGGCTCCTATGCCGACCTTGCCGGAATTGACGGACTTGAAACGATAACCCGCGGCGCGACCGAGGAGCACACAGCCCTTGCGCGCGCGTGGCACAATATAGAGATAACCAGAAGCGGCGACACCTACAAAGCAATACTTGACGGCGCGGACTGGATCACAATCAACGGCAGCGAATATGAATACAAGTCCGAAAGAATACCGTATACAAGAATAGGCTATTCACCATATGCCGCGGACGCGGGCGCGTATATGCTTGTGGATAATATCGTGGTAAAAAACGGCGGTGAAACGGTATATGAGGACACCGCGGACGGAGCTTATGAGCTTGACAAGTCAAGCGTGGACGTTTCAAGAAGGATCATTGTGCATAACGACGTTTCCGACGGAAGCGAAACGCAGAAGCTTATAGACGCGTCATATGACAACGCGCCGAGAATGATGGAGGCGCTTGACCGCGGACTTATCGCTGTAAACGCGGGAGACTACGGCTTTATATCATGGCGCTGGCTCGGAACCGAGAGCGCGTCGGTAAAATACAATCTCTATAAGAACGGCGAAAGGCTTAACTCCGAGCCGCTCAGCGTGACAAACTATGTTGATTACGGCGCGAAGGCGGGGGATAAATACAGTGTCGCTCCCGTTACTGACGGCGCAGAGGGCGAAAGGTGCGCGGAGGCTGAATTTAACGAAAAGTCATATTTTGAAATACCGATACAGCAGCCGGAGGGCGGCAGCGTAACAAATATGAACGGTGAGCCGGAATATTTTGATTACACGTCAAACGACGTGGGAGTGGGCGACCTTGACGGCGACGGACAGTATGAGATCGTTATGAAGTGGGAGCCGACAAACTGCAAGGACTCAAGCAATCAGGGACAGACGGGAAGCACGATTTTTGACGCGTACGACACGGACGGAACACTGCTGTGGAGAATAGACCTCGGAATCAATATCCGCTCCGGCCCGCACGATACGCAGTTTATCGTTGCCGACTTCAACAAGGACGGCAGAGCGGAGGTCGCAATGAGGACCGCGGACGGAACCGTTGCGGGTGACGGTACGGTTATCGGCGACGGCGGCAAGGACTACAGAGCCGCAAACGGCAAGAACCTTGAAGGCCCGCTTTATCTCACTGTATTTGAAGGACTCACGGGCGCGGTGATCGACAGCGTTCCGTACGCTCCGCAGTCACAGGGCGACTATGACGGCAAGGCGTGGACAATAGACAACTGGGGCGACAACTGGGGCAACCGCTCCGAGCGTTACCTTGCCGGACTTGCGTATATCGACGGCGACAGACCGTCAATGATTTTCAGCCGCGGCTACTATGACAGAACCGCGATAGGCGCATGGACAATGACAGATGAGAACAAGCTTGAGCAGACATGGCTTTTTGATACATATAAATATGATGATGAAACCTCAAGACCGTGGAGAGGACAGGGCAACCATTCAATGAGTATTGCCGATATCGACTATGACGGCAGGGACGAAATTATATTCGGCGCGCTGACTCTCGATGATGACGGAACGCCAATTAGCTCAACAGGCTTAGGTCACGGCGACGCGCAGCATGTAACCGACCTCATTCCCGAGCGTCCGGGACTTGAGGTATACTCGGTGCATGAGGGCGGCGCGGACGGCTTTGATATGCGTGACGCGAGAACGGGCGAGATCCTGTGGGAGATACAGAGAGGCTCTGAGGATGTTGGCCGCGGAGCGGCGGCGGATATTGATCCGTACTATGCGGGCGCGGAGAGCTGGTCGTCGGACGAAAAGCTTGTAACCGCGCAGGGAGAGCTTATCACAGAGGACTACAGCATGCCCGCAAACTTCCTCGTATACTGGGACGGTGATTTAGGACGCGAGGTGCAGGACAGCGCGTGCATCTATAAGTGGAACCATTTCACAAATCAGGTTGACACGATATTTACGGCCGACGGCTGCCGCGCGATAAATTCCGGCAAGTCCAATCCGTCAATCACAGCCGACCTTTTCGGCGACTGGCGCGAGGAGGTAATGTATCCGACGCTGGATAACAAGTATCTCAGAATATACACGACTACAGAGCCGACGGCATACAGAATACCGACGCTTATGAGTGACGGACGCTACCGCGATCAGGCGGCAACGCAGAATATCTGCTACAATCAGCCGACACATGTGGGCTATAACCTGAGCTACACGACAGCGGAAATTCCCGTTCCGAACATATACACTGTCGTAAACGGCGAGAAGGTCACAAACCCGGATATCGCAAAGAAGAACTGGAGCATAGACGAGCTTTATGCCGGAGATACGGTTGAAATGGAAATAGGGAAGTGCACGGCGCTTATAAACGGCAGACCGGTAAGGATTGACAATGAGAATACGGAGGTTGTACCGTTTATAAATAACGACAACACCCTCGTTCCGATACGCTTCATTTCCGAGGCGTTCGGCGCGCATGTTGAGTGGGACAGTGACACAAGAACCGTAACGATCACAAATCCGGCGTCGGAAATAAAGATGGCAATTGGCGCGGCGGACTACACCGTAAACGGCGCGTCAAGGACAATGGAGGTTGCGCCCGAAATCACAAATGATGTGACCTTTGTTCCGTTAAGAGCGGCGGCGGAGGCTCTCGGCTACAATGTGGACTGGAACAGCGGCGCGATAAAGATAAGCGACAAGCCCTTCGAGCTTACCGACAGCGCGAGAGACAGCATATTCGCAAGAATTGACGAGGCAGGTATTCCCGCTGAAATCAAGGCTGCGTCCGCGGCAAAGGGAGAGCAGTTTGTGTATAACCAGTCGGTTGTTCTCGACGCAACAGTTACCGCGCATAACGGAGACCATGACGTATCAAAGGCGGTTGACAACGACTTTGACACCTACATGGAAACAACCGGAAAGCAGATAGTAATGCTAAAGCTTGAATGGCCGTACGCGGTGAGCGCGGTGGATATTGCATTTGCAGACGGCGGCGAGCACAGCTTTAAGGTATATACAAAGTGGGACATCGGCGAATGGGATTCCGACCTCACAAACCTTGACGGATGGGCAGCGGCAGTGGAAACGACAAGCCGCGCAGGAATTACGGACCCGCAGCTGAAGATATTCCCTGTACCGAAATACGGTCAGTATGTTAAGATAATACTTGACCCCAAGGACACCGGCGACACAATGCAGATTTCCGAAATTGCGGCTGTTGTTGTAAAATAAAAATCAGATTAATATAAAATTTAACTAAAAATTAATGTTTTTTCACCGATTTTTATATGTAAATCGGTGAAAAAATATGCTAAAATAGTATTAATATATTATGAACAAATCTTTCGTGAAGGAGGAGAATTATGAAAACAAAAACACAAAAGGAGACTAATACAAGGCCGCTTGAGAAAAAGGGCTGGAAGTATTATCTCAGGCGCGACTGGGAGCTGTATGCGCTGCTCCTCATACCGTTCGTGCTGGTAATTTTATTCAAGTTCCTGCCTCTTGCAGGTCTTTCGATTGCATTCATGGACTATAAGCCGTTTATGGGCTTTTCCGGCTCTACATGGGTGGGCATGGATGTGTTCAAGAGCGTATTTACAAACAAGGACTTCTATTCAGCGCTGAAGAATACACTGCTTCTGAATATTCTTGACCTTATTCTGGGCTTCCCGGCGCCGGTTATCCTTGCGATCTTCTTGAACGAAATCAAATGCAAGTGGTTCAAGAAAACAACTCAGACTGTAATGTATCTCCCGCACTTCCTTTCATGGGTAATTATCGCGGGTCTTGCGCAGCAGCTCTTCTATCCGTCAACAGGCTACATAAACATACTCATCACAAAGATGGGCGGCGAGGCTATACCGTTTCTGACAGAGAAGTGGCACTGGCTTGCATCATACGTTCTTATCGGCGTATGGCAGGGCATGGGCTGGGGTACTATCATTTACCTCGCGGCTATCACAGGTATTGACGCGGAGCTTTATGAGGCAGCGACGGTTGACGGCGCGGGACGCTGGAGAAAGATATGGAGCATCACGCTTCCGTGTCTTAAATCAACGATCATTGTTATGCTCATCATGAGCCTCGGACGTATCATGGGTTCATCACTTGAACGGCCTTTGGCTCTTACCAATACGAACGTAACGGACATCTCGAACGTAATCGCGATGTATGTATACAGAGTCGGTCTGCAG
>JBJEIV010000451.1:0-5288 GCA_051877395.1 Candidatus Ornithomonoglobus sp. | reverse complement strand
ACTAAATTCTCCATGGAAACATTTTACACGAGAATTTACTTTGGCAATTAAGAAATGAATAATTATTTGCATAAAAATTCTGAATATACTTGCAAAATATCTGAATATGGTGTATAATTATTAAGAATATATTTTTATATTGTGATTGGCGGAAGGAATTATGAAAATTGCAATTATTACAAATGTAAGTAAGGACATTGGTCTTGTGACCGCTATGAACGCTGCAAGGCTTTTAAGGGGAAGAGCAGAGCTTTATATGAGTAAGGACTGTGTACTGCCTAAGGATTATGATATAAACTATGTTCCGTATGAATCGCTGTGGACAGCGGCGGATGTGATGCTTGTAATCGGCGGTGACGGAACGCTGCTGAGAGTGGCGGCGAGATGCGCCAGGAATAAAATTCCGGCGCTGGGCATAAATCTCGGCAAGGTCGGCTTTTTGACTGAGGTCGAAATTTCCGAAATGGAATCCTCATTAAACAAGCTGCTGAACGGTGAATATATAACAGAAAAAAGGATGCTCCTCAAGATAAGCGTGAACGGTGAGAGGGGCGGCTATCATGCCTTAAATGATGTTGTCGTGTCAAAGCCGGAGGGAATGAAGCTTATAAGTCTTGATCTGTTTACGGACGGCGAGCTTGTGAACCATTATATCGGTGACGGACTGATAATCGCAACGCCTACGGGTTCGACCGGGTATTCCATATCCGCGGGCGGACCTGTGGTTGATCCGGGAATGAGTTTATATATCGCGACACCGATATGCGCCCATATGCTTTCTGTAAGAAGCGCGATCCTTTCGGCGGAGAAGGAAATAACCCTTCGTCTGGGAAGCGACTATGTGGATAATTCGGCGATAATAACAACGGACGGAGAGCGGCAGCGGTTTATATCGGCAGATGATGAGGTAAGGATTACAAAATCGGATTACCAATTTGAATTGATAAGAATAGGGAAGAGCAGCTTTTATAATACACTGATAAGCAAGCTTTCCTGAGAGGTAAAGAAATGAAATATAAGAGACAGAATAAAATTATAAAAATAGTTAAAAACACCCCGGTACATACGCATGATGAGCTTATAGAAATGCTCAGAGCGGAGGGCTTTAACGTTACCCAGGCGACAGTGTCAAGAGACATAAAGGAGCTTGGGCTTATCAAGGTTCCGGCTCAGGATGGCAGCTCCGTGTATTCGGTTCCGGAGCCTTCATCGGAGCCAAACATAACAAGGGTTGAAATGGTTGCGGATTCGGTAAAGCGTGTAACGGCGGCATATCATACGATTGTCATAAACACATATCCAGGTATGGCGTCAGCCGTAGCGGCGGCAATAGACAGCTCATTCCACAGCGCAATTCTCGGCTCGATTGCCGGAGACGATGCCGTGTTTATAATAACGGAGTCGCCGGAAAAAGCTTCGGAGCTGGAGAAAAGGATTAAGAACACATTCAAGGCGGAGTGAATTATGTTAGAACAATTAACGATAAAAAACGTAGCGGTAATCGATAAGCTTGAGGTATTGTTTAAAAACGGAGTCAGCGTCCTCACCGGCGAGACCGGCGCGGGAAAGTCTATCATAATAGACTCAATCAACATGATACTCGGCAGCCGCGCAAATAAGGAGCTTGTCCGCCGCGGAACAGATAAGGCGGAGGTACAGGCGGTATTTTCAATGCCGGACAGCGTACGCGGTATTCTTGAGGAGAATGATATTGATACTGATGATGACGGAGTAATAATCCGCAGGATAGTAACGAAAGAGGGAAAAAGCAGCGCAAGAGTAAACGGAGCGGCGGTAAATCTCAATCTGCTTCGTGAAATTGCCGGTATGCTTATAAATATTCACGGACAGCATGATAATCAAGCGCTTCTGACACCGGAAAAGCATATTTCCTTTCTTGACGCGTATGCGCATACTGCCCAGCTGTTATCGGAATATAAAGAAAAGTATGACAGAATGCGCGCTATTGAGCGCCGTCTGAAGGCATTGCAGACGGATGAGCAGGCAAAGATGCAGCGTATAAACCTCCTGTCCTATCAGGCGAATGAGATAAGCTCGGCAAAGCTGGAGCCGGAGGAGGAAGAGGAGCTTATTTCACAGCGCAGGCTTCTGGAAAACGCGGAGCAGATCAACGAGTGCGCCGAGAGGGCGTATGCCAATCTGTATGACTATCCCGAGGGTCAGTCGGCTTATGATATGATAAGCGAGGCGGTTGACGCGATGTCGGAGATTTCGGAGATGAGCAGGGAGCTGCATGACGCGTATGACGCTATATCATCGGCAATGTACGCTATTGAGGATGCCGCGCATGAGGTAAAAAGCTTCAGTGAGGGAATTGAGTTTGACGCGCAGGCGCTTGACGAGGTTCAGGAAAGACTTGATCTGATAAATAAATTAAAGCGGAAATACGGCGGCACAGTCGCGGAGGTTATAAAGTTCGGCGAAAGGGCGCAGGAAGAGCTGGATGATATTGTGACAAGCGGAGAACAGACCGAAAGGCTGAAGGAGGAGCTTAACGCAGTAAATAAGCAGATTAAAGCGGCGGCAGCGGAGCTGACAAAGGCACGCACCGAAGCGGCTGCGGCGCTTGAAAAGGAGATAGAAAAGGCGCTGCACGAGCTGAATATGGAGAAGGCTGTGTTCTCGGTAAGTGTAAAGCCGCAGGCATACTCGGCAAACGGCGCGGACCTTGTGGAATTTATGATAGCGACAAATCCGGGTGAGGACTTGAAGCCTCTTGTAAAGATTGCGTCCGGCGGTGAGCTGTCAAGAGTAATGCTTGCAATAAAATCAATACTTGCCAAATCAGATGATGTTGATACACTGATATTTGATGAAATTGACACCGGAGTTTCGGGCGGTGCGGCGCAGAAGATTGCCGATAAGCTGAAAACAATAGGGGAGAGCAAGCAGGTAATATGTATAACCCATTTGCCGCAACTTGCATCGGCGGCGGATAACCATTTCCTTATTGTAAAGGACACCGACGGCGAGCTGGCGAGCACAACCCTTGAGGAGCTTGACCTTGAAGGTCGCGTAAAAGAGCTTGCGAGAATCGTTGGCGGCGGCGCTGCCGGAGAGGAATATGCAAGGGAAATGCTGAAACAGAAATAAAAATAGCAGAAGCGGAGCCGACCAGCTCCGCTTCTATTTTAAAAGTAGGAAAAAAGATATATATAAACGAAGAATATGCAAATTAGCTTTTTAATCTACTGATTCGATAAGCGCATACTTACCGTCCTTACGCTCATAAACCACATTCATTTCATTTGTTTCTATATTCTTGAATACAAAGAAGCTGTGACCTAAGAGCTTCATCTGTAGAATTGCTTCCTCCGTTGACATTGGCTTAACTGCAAATCTCTTCTTTTTAACAATTTCGAACTCCCCTGCCGGCTCATTATCGTCAACGAAGGAAGCACCTGAAATTAAGCGATTATCCTCCGTTGCTGCCGGTTTGAGTTTCTTTGCCAGCCTTGTCTTGTTCTTTCTGATCTGGCGTTCGATAACGTCTACGATTCGATCTATAGCAGCGAGTATTTCCTTATCCTCGACCTCAGCTCTGAAAATCATTCCTCCGGCATTGATCTGCGCTTCAATATAATCGTTGTCCTTGATAGTTCCGAGAACTACTCTTGCAGATGCTTCTTCTCTGAAGAATTTGTCGAGCTTTGAGAGCTTCTTTTCGATATACTCGCGGATTTTGTCAGTTAAATCATATCTTCTTGCAATAATATTAAACTTCATACTAAGTCACCTCTCAAACTGTTTTTCTAATATATATATACCACAAAAAAACATCTTTAAACACACAAAAAAATATTTTATAAATTTTTGTCAAAGTATTTACAAACGGCATAAACATGTGGTATAATAATCGGTGAACAAATTTTTGTTTACATATAAGTAACTATTATAACTATCCGTATCGGCGGATATGCTTACATAGAAAGGAAGTATTAACAATGGAGAAGAAAAACATAGATTGGAGCAATCTTGGTTTCGGTTATATGCAGACTGATAAGAGGTATGTTTCAACCTGGAAGGATGGTTCATGGGACGAGGGACAGCTTATTGACGATTCGATGATAACAATGAGCGAATGCGCGTGCGTATTGCAGTATGCACAGACGATTTTTGAGGGTATCAAGGCATATACCACTGTTGACGGCAAAATCGTTACCTTCAGACCGGATCTCAACGCGGAGCGTTTTGCGAACTCGGCAAAGAGAATGGAAATGCCGGTATTACCTGTCGACCGTTTTGTGGACTCAATCAAGCAGGTTGTAAAGGCAAATGAGAGCTTTGTTCCGCCGTACGGAACAGGAGCTACATTATATATCAGACCGTATATGTTCGGCATCAATCCTGTAATTGGTGTTAAGCCGGCTACAGAGTTCCAGTACAGAGTGTTTACAACTCCTGTTGGTCCGTACTTCAAGGGCGGCGCAAAGCCGATAACAATAAGAGTTTCGGACTTTGACCGCGCGGCGCCGCACGGCACAGGCCACATCAAGGCGGGACTTAACTATGCTATGAGCCTGCATGCGATCGTTGACGCTCACAACAAGGGCTTTGACGAGAATATGTATCTTGACCCGCAGACGCGCACAAAGGTTGAGGAAACAGGCGGAGCAAACTTCCTGTTCGTTACAAAGGACAATAAAATCGTAACTCCGAAATCGGATTCAATTCTTCCGTCAGTTACAAGACGCTCGCTTATGTATGTTGCGGAGTATTATCTCGGACTTGAGGTCGAGGAAAGAGAGGTTTATTTTGACGAGGTCAAGGACTTCGCAGAATGCGGTCTCTGCGGCACAGCGGCAGTTATTTCACCGGTCGGCAAAATCAATGACCACGGCAAGGAGATTTGCTTCCCGAGCGGCATGGAGGAAATGGGACCGACAATCACAAAGCTTCGTGAGACTCTCACAGGTATCCAGATGGGTACGATTGAGGCTCCCGAGGGCTGGATCGTTGAGATTGACTGATAAAGAAATATTGCGGGGCGGTCGAATGACCGCCTTGTTTTGCAATTATAAAATAATTGTTGAAAAATTGATATTTATATGATATAATACCTTATAGAGTCTGCTGTTAAAGTAAAATAACCGCCCACTGCCATGGACGGTTATAATTTTATATCATTCATATGGCTGACCGTTTTGTACGATCTGCCTTTTTCTATATATATTATATCATAACAGTTTATTGTTGTCAAGCAATATATTTAATTTGAGTTTCCCCATTTTTTCATTTTTTTAGCACCAACCAAAACCAACATCAGT
>JBJEIV010000450.1:0-5398 GCA_051877395.1 Candidatus Ornithomonoglobus sp. | reverse complement strand
GGAAACGGCGATACCCGCAGTTCATACATAACAGCGAAGAAACTTATCTCGGAGCTTGACGCGCTCGCGCACTCGGAGGATGTAAGCGGCAGATATACGACGCAGGCAATTAACCGCGACAAGGCAATGGATCAGAATGAGCCGTCCAATCTCACGGACGACCACGCGTCAATAGGCTGGAAATCTGACGTTGCCGCGTGGAATGTATATCCGGGCTGGTACAACGACAGTAATTTTGCGGGAACTTTTCAGGAGGTAGCGGATAGGAAAGCGGCGCAGGACAGCAGACCTATGGCGCTCTCCGAATATGGCTGGGGCGGAAGCGTTTCGCAGCACGAGCTGTATCCAAAGCTTGGCAAAAACGGGCTTACAGCGGGCGGCAAATGGCATCCGGAGGAATACCAAAGTCTTATGCACGAGCAGGCGATAGAATATATAAATGAAAATGCTTCTCTTTGGGGCGTTTATGTATGGTCTCTGTTTGATTTCGACGTTGACTCAAGAAACGAAGGCGCGCGCATAGCACAGAATGACAAAGGACTTATCACAAACGACCGCAAAATAAAAAAGGACAGCTTTTATTTGTATAAGGCGAACTGGGATAAGAGAGCGCCGTTCGTACATATAACAAGCTCGCGATTTTCAGAGCGTGAAAGCTCTAAAACCTATGTAAAAGTATATTCAAACTGTAGCGGTGTCGAACTTTTTGTAAACGGCGAAAGCAAAGGCGCAATGAAAAATATAGGCAGCGGAGTTTTTAAAATTGACGGCATAGATTTGTCTGTGGTATGCAACACAATAAGAGCAGTCGGAGCTATGGATGATGAAAACGCGGAGGACAGCTGCGTATGGACGCGGCTGTAAGGAAAAGCTTTAGCCGCATCACAGAAAAACTGACTAAAAAAACAAAATCAGCTATTGCAATCCGGCGTGAAATATAGTACAATATATAATAGGTTAGTGTTGACTAATGAGACCGGATAAGGAGAAAGCTTACTCATGAAGAAAATTCTGATTTCGCTTGCCGCGCTGCTCACGCTTTGCTTCACAGCCGCGGAGGCGGAAACAATTTATACAAAAACGGCGGGGGAATACGCGGACATAATGCAGAAATACTCACCGCCGCGTGAAGCCTCGCCATTTGCTATGGGTGTACAGAGTGATGAATCGCAAAATATTCTGCTTGCCGCATATGACGGCAGCCTCGAGGACTGCGGAGCGCTTTATGACATCTGTGATGAATACAACATACATACATTAATATATGAAACCTCAGGCGATGCCGACGCGGCATATGAGTATTACAGTGAAAACGGAATACCTGTCTGTTATAACGAGACAATGACACTCGAGGCAAGCAGACCTACCAAATACCTGCCCTACCTCTCATGGGGCGCCGGATATGTCAACACCTCATGGCTTTCCTCACAGCTTGAGCTTCATTTCGGCTCTGTCGGAAACATGCCGGAGATTACGGTGGTTGAAATTGATTCGGGAATAGACTACACTCACCCGGAGCTTTCGGGACGAATTGACACCTCACATGGTTACGATTACTTTAACGATGACAATGACCCCATGGATGATAATTCCCACGGCACTCATGTGGCGGGAATTATAGCGGACAATACCTTGTCAAACGTGAAAATAATACCTCTGAAGGTATCCGATGCCTCAGGTAATTTCAACACAACTCAATTAAAAGCGGCATTGCAGAAAGCAAACGAGCTTAAGCCGTCTGTCATAAATATGAGTATAGGTACAATAAAAGAAGATCATGCCTGCGCCCAGAAAGGGACATTTTATGAATTATTCAATACAGCCTACGCAAACAATACTATCATTTGCACGGCAGCCGGAAACAGACCATCCGGCTCAGCGGAAGCAAATAATGCGGATTATATTTTCCCAGCATATATGGATAATGTAATAACCGTTGCAAACAGCACAAGCGCCGGAGGAATATCCTCCACCTCCAACTACGGCAGTGTAATAGAGCTTGCGGCGCCGGGCGACGGCATAGACAGCACGATCCCCGTAAGCAAGGGCAGCTACGGAATAAAAAGCGGCACCTCTATGGCGTGTCCGTTCGTAACCGCAGCCGTCGCTATGCTGAGAACTTATTATGAAGATATTACATATGAGAATACAGTGGAAATTTTACAGGCGCACACAACACCCTTCAGCGTCACACCGTCAAAAAGCTACGGCTCGGGAATACTTAACATGAAAGGGCTTATACCCGAAATAACACCGATACCCACTCCGACCGCAGAGCCTACCGAAACACCCGAGCCTACCTTGCCGCCTACCGAAACGCCGGAGCCTACTCCGCTGCCGACTGTTGTTCCGGATGATTACGGCATATCTGTAAATATAGAAAATATCGGTAACGGCACCATTTATATAACGGCAACAAGGGAGATTCCCGATTTCTGCTCATTATACATCGCGGAATACGATGAAAACGGAATATTGCTGAGACTTGTGAAAAACGGCGGTCAAGCCATAGTCCATCCGTCGGAGACTGCCTCTTATATAAAGGTATTCCTCTGGGACAATGCGCATAACAATCTGCCGATAATAAACGCGGAAACATATTCTCTGACAGACGAACCTGTTGAGGAAGCTTCAGAGAAGCCTTCCGCGGAACCGTCAGAGCTTCCGTCCGAAAGCGATCAACCGTAAAAAATAATCAGGCTCCCACGCGAACCTGATTATTTTAATTTACGGATTTTAATCACCGAAATACAGACTTCGGAGTTTTTTCAGAACCTTTTTTTCAAACCTCGAAACCTGCATCTGACTCATGCCCATAATACTGCCGATCTCGCTCTGGTTCATTTCCTTATAGTATCTCAGCTCAACAAACTGTCTTTCCCTTTCGTCAAGCTGTTTTTCACAATAGCCGATAAAATCACTGTTCTCAATTACAAGGAAGCTGCTGTCCTCCTTGCCCAGCGTATCCGCAAGCGCTATGCTGTCATCATCGCCTAAGAACTCGCTTTCAATTGATTTTACAAATGCAGCGTCTCCGGTTTTATATGCCTCACGGACAACCTTCTCTGATACACCAAGCATTCTTGCCATATCTGAAAGGTTGTTTCCTTCCCCGTTGCGCTTTATCCTCTCCGCCTTGCGGAATACCTCAAAAAGCCTGCTTGGAACCCGTATGAAAAAGCCTTTATCACGGAAATATCTGCGTACCTCGCCGATAATTGTCGGTGTCGCAAAGGTCGCAAATTTTACGCCCTTATCCGGGTCAAATCTTTCCGCCGCATAAATCAGTCCAAGACATGCCACCTGATAAACATCGTCATAATCTATTCCGTTATTATACGCGCGGTTTGTTTTAGTATATTTTTTTGCGATAATCTCCGCAATATATACATATCGCTCGACAATCTCACTTTTCAGCTTTGAGTCGCCTGTTTCCCTGTATTTTTTGAACAGCTCAAGCTCGTCCGTATATTCCGGTGCTGTTTTCAACTGCACGCACCCTCTCCTGTTAATTTATTTTAATATAGCATTTGCCATGGCTACCGCGCTGCGGTATGCAGCTATGTTTATTTCCTCATCGGAATAATTTCTTCTTACAGTGATATAAAGACCTGTTGTATCCATTCCAACGCTCTCTAAAAATCCGCTGCCTTGTGCAAGAACCGCAAGCGGAGTTCCGCTCTCAGAATATAGAACCGTATCGCTGCCCTCTGCTGCTTCGATATCGATCGTATCGCACCATTCACCCACAGGCAGATAAACATCATCGGCGCTCTCTCGTCCGAGCATGAGCTCAGCCTCGTCCTTATCATACATATAAAGATATGATGTGTCATCGGTCAGTCCGACATCATGCTTCATCTGCAGCGTATAATCCAATTCCTCCGAGCCTGCCGTATTGTTAAGCGTAAGCTGCTGGAAAAACACATTATTCTCTCCGTTTCCGTCAACGTCCTCGATCAAAGACCCCAGCGCCGCCTCAAGGTCTTCGGCTGTCTCCGGTTCAAAATATGTTTCACCAATATAATTAACGATAACATCATACTTTTCACTAGTCGCGCATTGAACAAGGGTCACTATAATAAGCACTAATGCAAACACAACGCCTATAGTATGCCATTTATAGTACATCCAGTAGTAAGGCCACCACTCTTTTGTAAATTTTTTAGGAACAACACCGTAATGCTCTGCCATAATGCTTCCTCCTTTGTATCTTCAAAAAACATGTTATAAGTGAATTAATTATATCACATTATGTACACTCTTGTCAAACATATTTTAAAATCTTCACAATATGTTAAAATTACAGCGCTGCCATACGCCTTTCATATCTCAATAAAATAAAAGTACGGAATTTTGTGCGTTTTCTGCGGTTTTTTTTATTGGAGCAAGGATGACGATGTGATATAATATAATATTATAAAAAAGAAAAGAGGGAAAGCAATGCTGAAGAAAATATTAATATCAACAGCTGCTGCCGCGGTTATATGCGGCGCGGCTTCTGCGGCATATGCGGCGCAGACAGACATTGTGAAGCTGACGCATCAGAACATTGCAGGCAGTCAGACCTGCTATTCGGGTGATGATCTCATTGAAACGGAGATTACTAAAATCCCTGAGGTGTATTTCGGTATGCGCATCAATAAGCCTGTATTCGGAGTATATGTCAGGATCACAGCGGAGACTGCGGAGGACGTAACAATCAAAACAGAGCAGTACAACGCGAAGGGCAGGCTGCTTGATACTGATATTCAGACGGTAAACGCTGCGGCGGGAGAAAATGAATACAGTGTTAAGCTTGACCATGTACGCAGCGCGGCAAGCCTTAAGGTATATGCCGACGGCGACTACATAGGCGGTATTGACAACAGCGGACAGGAGCTGACGCTCACGGAATATCCGGTGGACTATGAGATATACCAGCGCGGCGCGGACAATACCGCGGCAGTTACTTTTGCCGGACATATAAGTGATCCTCAGCCGATTCCGCCGTGGGCTACACCGATTGCCGTATGGAGCGACGGCACGGTATATGCATGCGTTGAAAGCGGAAATCTCTACGCGGCGCACTACGATGAGAACGGCGTTCTTTCATCTCTTGAAAAAACCGTTCTTGCAGACGGCAGCGCTCAGCTTGAAAACCCGGAGCTTGGAATGAAGCTGTATATCTGGGATGACTATATGAAGCCGCTTTACGACGTGTGGGAGGTAACTTCATACGCGCCGGACACTGAGTCTGTACCGGTAACCGTTACTGTTGACGGTACTCAATACACTACATACCCCGACGATGACGGCAATTTCTCATTGGAGATCACGCTTGAACCTGGACTTTACGATGCAAGCCTTGAATATGCGGCAGCCAATGAACCGGTCAATATGGAATTCAAGCAGTTCG
>JBJEIV010000449.1:0-27610 GCA_051877395.1 Candidatus Ornithomonoglobus sp. | reverse complement strand
GATACGATCAACCGCAGCGCGCCAAAAAGAATATGGGACGCGGTAACGGGAATCGATATGGTCAACAAAAAGGGAACTCCGTATTTTGTGTTCGGCTCCTACGGCTGGTCGGGCGACGGAACAAAGCTGATAGAAAAAACGCTCGGCGCAATGGGGTTAAGGCAGATCATGAAGCCGGTAGAGGTAATACTCAAGCCGGATACCTCTGATTTTGAAAGGCTTGACAAGGCGGCGGAAAGGATTATTGCATATGTTAGTGAGAATTGCGGAAAATGACGAGGATATAAGGAAAATAGCGGAGCTTGCCGCGGTTATATGGCACGAGTTCTTTGTTTCTATTCTCTCGCCGGAGCAGATAGACTATATGGTTGAAAAATTCCAGTCATATCCGGCATTGAAGAATGCGGTAGATAATGACGGCTACAGATATTATATGGCATATGACGGTGACGACCTCTGCGGCTATCTCGGTGTACATGACGAGGGCGGTGGTACAATATTTATAAGCAAGGTCTATGTGAGAGCAGACAAGCGTAGGCAGGGCATAGCCTCAATGCTGTTGAACAGGCTCAGAACAGACTTCCCGGATGCAAAGAAATGGTATCTTACTGTCAACAAATACAACAGCGGCTCGATCGCCGTATATGAAAAGCGGGGCTTTAATAAAACGCGCAGCCTGGTAACAGATATAGGCGGCGGCTTTATCATGGATGATTATGTAATGGAGAAGATATTGACCCGATGAAAAACATATTTAAAACCGGACTTACAGACGGACTGCCTATAGCTGTGGGGTATCTTGCGGTATCCTTTTCATTCGGCATTGCCGCGGTTGCCGCGGGACTTTCTCCGGCTGAGGCGATTATAATTTCTATGACAAATCTGACCTCGGCGGGTCAGTTTGCGTCAATAGGAATAATAACCTCCGGCGGTTCATACATAGAAATGGCGCTTTCTCAGCTTGTTATAAATCTGCGTTACGCGCTTATGGGTATATCCCTGTCACAGAAGCTGGATAAATCCTTTACGCGTCTGCATGCCCTGCTGCTGGGACACGCGCTGACCGATGAGATTTTCGCGGTGGCGGCAAGCCGTTCGCAGAAGGTGCGGCCTCTGTATTTTTTAGGGCTTGCGGCTCTGCCGTATGTAGGGTGGTCTCTCGGAACCGCCGCGGGCGCGGTATTCGGCGCGCTGCTGCCGGATAAGCTGTGCTCGGCGCTGTCGGTTTCAATATACGGAATGTTCATTGCTATTATAGTTCCGGCTATGAAAAAAAGCCGGGCATACCTCATAGTAACGCTGCTTGCCGTGGCGATAAGCTGCTGTCTGCATTATGTGAAGCTGTTTGCCGGTATATCAAGCGGATTTGCGATTATAATATGCGCCGTTATGGCATCGGCGGCGGGAGCGTTAATATTCCCGGAGGAAGGAGAAGAACAGGATGAATAGCAGATTTCTTATATATCTTTTTATAATGTTTATCGTAACATATCTGATACGCGTCCTTCCGCTGACCCTGCTCCGAAAAAAAATACAGAACCGCTTTCTGCGCTCCTTCCTTGCCTACATACCGTATACGGTGCTGGGAGCGATGACCTTTCCGGCGATGTTCTACGCGGTCGGAAATACGGCTGCCGGAATAGCGGGCGCCGCCGTGGCGCTGATTGCCGCTTTCTGCGGCGGCGGGCTTTGCACGGTTGCCGCATTGGCAAGCGCGGCGGTGTATGTAGTGCTGCTGATTATGTAAATGACAAATGCCTGCTTTACAGCAGGCACTTTTTAAATATTTCAATTTCAAGCTCCTGTGTTACCTCAAAGGGGCATACGAGAACATTTTTTGACTGAATAGTTGTTTTTGTCCACTCTGTCAGCTCCTCCTCTGTGAAGCTTTCCTCTGTGGGAAGTATTTCTCGGAGTAAGGCTTTTATTTCGTCTACGGATTTCATTCCGAGCGCGTCAAGATACTGCTTTGTTTTCTGCGGAAGCACGCTTTCTGTTCTTTCGAGATATTCGCCGAGAATGAGACCGTTTGCTCTGCCGTGGGGGATGTTCTTATAATAGGTGAGGGGATAGCCCATTGAGTGAACTATGGTTGTTCCTGTCTGGGAAATTACCATGCCGCCGAGGGTAGACGCCCACAAAAGCTCCGTGCATATATCCTCCGTAGGCTTGCCGCTTCGCAGGTATTTTATATTTCTGCCTATAATGCGGAGACCTTCAAGGGCGATATAGTCCGAGGACGGCGAGGAACGCTTATCGGTAAAGCCTTCAAGCAGATGGCACATTGCGTCAACCGCGGTATTGCGCATAACCTGTAAGGGCAGGTTTAAGGTGTAGCGACCGTCAATAAATGCGGTTTTATAGAACACGTCCGGCGATGAAAAGCTCTTTTTATTCTTATCCCTGTGGAGCGTAAGAATAGAATAAGGAGTTGCCTCCGAGCCTGTTCCGGCTGTTGTAGGTATGCCTGCCATAGGGAGCGGCTTGTTTTTATAGCTGCCGTTAAAAATATCGTACAGCTCAAAATCACTGTCGTTCTTCGGCTCATTCACAGCGTAAACCGCTATAGCCTTTGCCGCGTCCAACGGTGAGCCGCCGCCTATACCTATAAGAAAGTCGGCGCCGAATTTGCGCGCCGCCGCGCCGCCCTCCGCGGTTGATTCTATTGTGGGGTTATTTTCTATTTTATCATAGATAAGATACGGAATATTGTTTTGGGCAAGCACTTCCGTTACATCGTCAAGCGCGCCGGACTTTTTGCCGGAGCTTTTTCCGGTAACTATCATTGCTCTTGTACCGAGGATTAAATCGGCGGCATTTTCTTTGACTGCGTTTGTTCCGACTGTTATTTTTGTCGGCATATGAAAATTATACATTGTAAATCTCCTTTCATTTGACATAAAACAACAGGGCGGCGCCGCCGCCCTGTTAAATACAATTTACTTAATCATACATATGCTCAAGAAGCAGCATAACCTCTGCTTTTGACGGCACACGCGGGTTTGTAGCGGTACAAGCGTCCGCGATAGCCTTTTCCGCCATTGACTCAACAGCGTTCATGTATTCGCTCTTTTCAACTCCGCACTGTGAAATTGAAAGCGGAATATTCATTTCCTTGTTCATGAACTGAATCCAGCCTACAAGGGCGCGGATCGTTGTGATTTCGTTGAAGTTGTTAACACCGAGCAGCTTTGCCACATTGCAGTATTTTTCAACGCACTTCGGATATTCCTTTTTGCTCTTTGAGTGCTTGTTTATGCCTGAGTTAAACTCAATCACATACGGGAGAACAATGGCGTTCGCTCTGCCGTGGGGGATGTGGAAGCGTCCGCCGAGAGCGTGCGCTATGCCGTGATTCAGACCGAGCGACGCGCTGTTGAAGGCAAGTCCCGCAAGACATGAGGCGACATGCATTTTCTTTCTCGCGTGAGTGTCGGTATTGTCAAGGTATGAGCGGAGCAGGAAGGTCCCGCAGATTTCAATAGCCTTTTCGGCAAGAGCCGCCGAAAATTCGTTGTTGTTGATACTTACATAAGCTTCGATAGCGTGTGTAAGAACGTCCATGCCGGTGTCCGCTGTGACCGATGCAGGAACACTCCTTACAAGGTCAGCGTCAAGAATTGCCTCTGTCGGCAGCATTGAATCATTGACAAGCGGATATTTGATGTTATTCTGTGTGTCCGTAACAACGGCAAAGCTTGTGACCTCCGAGCCTGTGCCTGAGGTTGTGGGAATCGCGATAAGCGCGATTTCCTTGCCGGTTGCGCGTGTTGAAAATTCGCGTATCGACTTTGCAGAGTCAATAGCGCTGCCGCCGCCGATCGCAACTACGCAGTCGGGATTACACTCGAGAAGCGTCTTGACACCAAGCTCGATCTTTTCAAGCGGCGGATCCGGCACAACATCAGAAAACACGCTAAAGTCAATGAATGCCTGTGAAAGGCGGTCGGTTACGAGTGTAAGCAGACCGCTCTTTTCTATGAACGGATCCGTTATAACCAGAACCTTTTTATACGGCAGCTCAATAAGTCTGTCAAGCGCGCCGTCACCGAAATATATTTTAGTACGAATATCGAAGCTTTTCATGTGAATTTCTCCTCGTATGTATTCTGTAATTGTCAATAAAATATCTATATAGCTTGCATTAAGTACCCTGTATTTTAATCGTACTTAATGCAAGCGATTAAGACCTCTTTTGACTAAGTTTTCTTCATTGCATTGATTATAGAAAAGTTAGTCAAAAGCATCTATGTATTTATTATACTACAAACGAAACGGGATTTCAACCCAAAATTTCATCAATTTTACGAAGCTCTTCTTCTGAAAGCTCAGGAGCGTCAAGCGCCTTTACGTTCTCAACAATCTGCTGCGGACGCGACGCACCGATAAGGACTGATGTAAGCTTACCGCCGCGGAGATTCCAACGCAGCGCCATCTGCGCAAGGGTCTGACCGCGTTCTTCAGCGATTTTATTAAGCGCGTTGATCTTTTCAAGCGGCGCGTGGCTTACCTTATCCGCGTTAAGGAAGTTTGAGTGAGTAGCGCGCGAACCCTCAGGAATACCGTGCAGATACTTGTTTGTAAGAAGCCCCTGCGCAAGCGGACAGAAGGATATGGAGCCGATACCCTCGTGCTCAAGCACTGTCTGGAGTCCGTTCTCAATATTTCTTTCGAGCATATTATAGCGCGGCTGATGAATTAAGAGCGGTGTTCCAAGCTCCTTTAATATCTGTGAGATTTTAAGAGTCTGCTCAGGGTTGTAGTTTGAAACGCCGACATAAAGCGCTCTGCCGCTTCTTACGATATAGTCGAGGGCTGCCGCTGTTTCTTCAAGCGGTGTTTCAGGGTCGGGACGGTGATGATAGAAAATATCAAAATATTCAAGCCCTGTACGCTTTAAGCTCTGGTCGCAGCTTGCGATGAGATATTTGCGCGAGCCGTGGTCTCCGTAAGGTCCCTCCCACATACCGTAGCCTGCTTTTGATGAAATGATAAGCTCATCGCGGTAGGGAGCGAGCGTGCGCTCAAGGATTTTGCCGAAGTTTTCCTCCGCGCTGCCGGGATACGGACCATAATTGTTTGCAAGATCAAAATGTGTGATACCAAGATCAAACGCCCTGGTTACCATATCCGTCATGTTATCAAAATTATCGCCGCTGCCGAAATTATGCCACAAGCCGAGTGAAAACGCGCTCAGCTTCAGACCGCTTCTGCCGCAGCGGTTGTATTTCATATTACTGTATCTGTTTTTGTCTGCAATATACATATTGATTTACCTCTCTTTTTTAATGTTGTAATAAGTATAGCATATTTTTTGGAAAATTTCCATATGAAAATCAGATTTTATACATAAAAATAGAGTTGTATCAAAAGTCATAATTTTGACACAACTCTTATAAAAATAAATATCAATTCACAAGTGTATAACCTTGACCGTTATTTGTCACAGGTAACGACGATATTGGCTGGGATACTCGCATTTCCGGAGTATAGTGCAGCTTTCCACTCATCAAGACTTCCTCCATATTCGATTTCTGTCAGATTAGAACAGCCTGTAAACGCATTAGCTTCAATACTAATAACACCCTTTGGGATATAAATACTTTCAAGATTTACACATTTGCTGAAAGCATTGCTGCCTATAGTTGTTACTGTACTCATTATATCAACTTCCTTCAATGATGTACAACCTTCAAATAAACCGGTTTCAATTCTATTGACCCCGTTTGGAATAACCATACGCTTTAACGATATACACCCGTTGAAGGCATATTTCTCAATAGTTGTAGCTCTTACTATTTCAATAACCTCAAGACCAATACACTTATAAAACGCATGAGCGCCTATCTGTTTAAGACCGGGAGGCAGTATTATTCTTTTCATATTCGACATGTTGGCAAAAGCATAATCGCCTATACTTCTGACGCCTTTTTTTACTACTACCGCAGTAATATCCTTTACATAATCATCCCATGGTGACTTTACATTTACTGTGAGACGGTCATTCATGTTTCCATTGCCTTTTATTGTCATGACACCGTATTCATCAATCTCCCATACCACATTTTCGCCGCATTCTCCGCTCGCTATAGCGTTCTCAGATATTGTTGTATCGTTTGCTTCATGCTTTGAGACAAATTCCGTATAGTCAGGATCAAACCTCTCACCAACATTATATACACGCAATGCTATCAGAACAGCTTGTTCAATTGTAGCAATGCCGTTCTGCTCTGCAGTGGGATTAAAATTGCCGTCACTGTCGATAACACCGAATTTTGCCATATAGTATACAGATGTTTTCGCATAATCTGAAATAAGATCATCATCTGGATATTTACTTACTCCATCTATATCAAGTTCATACTCTGAATCATCAGAAAGAGTCCAACCCGTAAGATAACATTTTTTTATAACACGGCACAGCATTGTGACAAGCTGCTCACGGTTCAGAATATCGTCCGGATGAAAATACATATTATCATCATCAACACCGTCTGTAATGCCAATTTCATATGCTGCTGCAATATATGATGCGTATTCGCTGTAAGTACAGTCTACAAATGGTGTTTCCTCTATATCTGCATATACAGCTTCACCACTTAGTTTTTCATACAAAGCTACAGCAATCGCTGCAAATTCCCCACGGGATATATTTTCCGTTAAATCCTGAGTCTCCAGTTCATAAGGAAGTAAGCCGGTATTATATGCGCTCACAACTTCAGTTTTTGCCCAATCCGATGTTATAAATGGATACTCCGGTTCAGTGAAATCAATCAGTTCACTTGAAACATCACTTTTAAGGAAACCGTTTTTTATGACATATGCGCATACAGTAGTTCCCTCCTCTGCTTGAAACGAGTCTGTGTACAGTCTCGGGCTTCCGTGAACTTCCTCCCCATTTTTATCATATCTTGAAATATAATAATATATCTCTGCACCATAGTATCCGCTGATACTTACAGATGCATAGTCAGTGGTGCCTATTTGTGACCATAGGATAACCGGCGACGGGAGAGCACCGTCTGGGGAAACATCAGAGCTTGAAGTATACTTTCTGTACACAGCATTACTGCATACATAGCCATCCAAATATGCCCTTGCGGTAATTTCAGGAATATTTTTCTGACTAAAAATCAAATCGTATGTAAATTTTTTGCTCGTTAAATTTGGTATTGTTCCATCTGTTGTATAATATATTTCAGCATCCTCATACTCCACGTTCATTGAAACAAAAATGCGGCCATCCTCAACACTGAATGTTACAATAGGGTCATTAAGTTTTTCGGCATAAACATCGGCAGTTGCTATGTATTTACTGTAATAGCTTTCGTTTATACATGAAACAGCTTTTATTACACCATCAAATGCAGAGGTCAGCTTTATGGTACCGGTGTATTTTCTGCCGTTATTTACGATATTATCAATTTCCTCCTGAGCTGCCTCTATGTGGTCGCCCTGCACACCGTCATAATCATATACTTCATTGTGGTCCTCGGAAGCTGCAAAATCATTCTCGCCGTCGATGTCATTATCACCGGCATTATCGCCATCATTCCCGTTATATACGCCGGTGTCGTTTTTTTCCATAATATAATATATATCCGCATTTGCGGTATCACAGGTAATATTTATCGAAACTCCTTCTTTTGTTTCAAAGACCTCTATATCGGGCGATACCAATACATCCTGTTCGACATACTGCGTCATAAACTCCGGCTTGAAGGATAAATCATAATCTCCGTATTCTATGTATTTATCTTCGCTTTTTATATCGTCACCGTTAACATCAAACAAACCGCTGTTTGTATCATCGGCGGAGCTTATATGAATTTCATAGCCTTTACCCTCATCTATATATTGTAAATCCGCCTTACATTCCGTAATGTCAAACAAGGCTACTTTTTCCGATACAGACACATCTTCAGCAAGCGTTCCCGACACAATATAGCAGCCATCCCCCTGCTCAATCGGCTCGATATGATAAGCTCCGCTCTCGTTCTCATCAAATTCTAAACTCTTTATATTCTCATCATATGAAATTTTTAATGAGAAGCTGTCTACCCGATAATCCCCTTCAGCTGTGACAGAAATACGGCCGTCATCAATGCGGCTTACATCATACTGCACTTTCAGCTCGTCACTTGCTGCCGATGCCGGCATAGCAAACAGCATCGAACCGCACAGCGACACCGCTGTTAATAATGATATTATCTTTTTCATTTACTTGTATCCTTTCTTTAAAAATACAGCGGGAGCCTTGGAACTCCCGCCGACATTATATGGTAATATTCAATTCCATGTTGTAAACACACTCTTCGGATCTACTGCCTTACCATTTTTATATACTTCAAGATGTAAATGCGGTCCGCTAGCATTGCCTGTTTTACCTGTATATCCAAGCAAATCTCCTTTTTTTACGGTTTTTGTTTTTAATGTAATAGTGCTGCATTTATATTCGTCCACACCACAGGGATATGCCAACGATTGTGTATATTTGAGAGAAACCCCATTAAATTTACTAAGATGTGCGCATTTCACTTTATATTGCCCGTCACTTGATGTAAACTCAATATGATTCCCATAACTTGCAAGTTTTTTATATGTTGTGGAATATGATTGAATGAAATTAACCGTTCCATCAGCAGGAGCATATAATGGTGTTCCCGTAGCTGCGCTATAGTCACAGTAATAACCGTTTGTTTTAGCTGAAGATTGGGTTACTGTTATATTTCCTTTTAATGGATATAATAGACCTGCTGTAGATAGTGTATTTGAATTAGAGCTTCCCTTATAAGCTAATTTATATGCTCTTTTACCGGATTTGGCAGTATACATCACATTGTAATTGCCGCTCGAAATCTCATACACATTATCACCGGATTCAATATAGCCTGTTGTTTCTCCGTTTTTATACTTATATGTAGTTACCTTGCTTGTTGCTTTATAACTTTTATCAGGAGATGTATGTTCACCTAATAAATCACTCGTTTTTATGTAACCTGTACGTCTTCCCGATGATGTCGGATAATTTACCTGTGAATAGCTTGTTGTTATTTTATAAATATAACAAACATCATTTTTTGAAATATACGCATCATATGCCTTCGCCGGACTTGATGTTCCTCTTGTTTTGCATGCCGTGTCTTTGTAAACATTGATTTGCTTTGCTGCGGTAAACTCACAATAAGCCGATGATGATAGCGACGGCCAGCTTGCCGCAGAAACGGATACTACGCCTGTGAAAGACAGTACCGTTGCCACTGTTAAAATTAATGCAATAAGTTTTTTCATTTTAAAATCCCTTCCTTTATTTAAAATTTAATTTACAGAGATATAACCACAGAAATATTTCCCGTTATATCCCTTAGTAATCTTTCCTGTTGCCGAATCTACCGTATAGGTAATCTTCGCTACTGTATCCGGCCCATAATAGTTTCCTGTATTCCCCTCTATCACTGTTATATTTGAACCGGAAATATTATACACTATACCAACATGATCACTGTGTGATGCGTTCTGCGAATTAGCAAAGAAAATGACATCATTTTTCTTGATATTTTTTAGTGCTGAATTGCTCCATGTTTTATAAGAATTTGAATTCTTCTTCATTGTGTCACATGAAGCCGTTTTAGGAACAATCTTTGTGGATACACCTGCCTTATTCACACACCAGCTTACAAATTCAGCACACCATTGCACACCGTTTTGTCCATACCATTGTCCGTATTTTGTATAATCTCCATGATCGTTCCCAGTCTTATCCGTTCCCTGATAACCCACCTCAGATAACGCTACATCAGCAAGCGATTTAGTTGCAGGCTGTGGTGTCGGAATCGACTTCGTTTCTTTTATTTTTGAATTATAATCGCTTGTTGTCACCCAACCGTACTTATATGCTCGATTGCCCGATTTTGCTGTATAAATAACAGCAGTATAATCCGAGGCTGAAGATGTTCCGCATGTATATACATTGTCTCCTTTTTCGATATAACCATACGATGCACCCTTAGGACTTACATATGTTGCAGCCTTACTCTTTGATGTGATCTTTTCTGTGGGGGAGGAAACTCCTATAAGGTCGCTTCTTTTAATATATCCGGTACGCCTCCCCGATGATGTCGGATAATTTACCTGCGCATAGCTTGTTGTTATTTTATAAATGTAACAAACATCATTTTTTGAAATATACGCATCATATGCCTTCGCCGGACTTGATGTTCCTCTTGTTTTGCATGCCGTGTCTTTGTAAACATTGATTTGCTTTGCTGCGGTAAACTCACAATAAGCCGATGATGACAGCGACGGCCAGCTTGCCGCAGAAACGGACACTACACTTGTAAAAGACAGCACCGTTACCATCGTTAAAATTAATGCAATAAGTTTTTTCATTTTAGAATCCCTTCCTTTTGATTTGTGTTACCCATATTATAACATATTGCATTATAAAATGCAATACAAAATATTAAAATTTGTGTAATATTTTTTTATTACTTATTTTTGTTCCATTAAATTTAAACATTACAAAGATTAGTGCCATAAAATATAATATTTATTTGTAATATAATTTTCGATATAATATTATTAATTAATGCGTTACATATTAAATACAGGAGGCTTTAATTATGAGAAAGTTTAAAATACCTATTACACCGCATTCGACTAACAAAAGTATTCGTTTCCCAGATGATATTATAAATGAAGTTGAGGAATCCATCCGAGGACTTGACTGTACTTTTTCAGCATTTGTTGTTGAAGCGGTACGGGTGGCGCTTGACAATCTGAAGGAAGATGAAGAATGATGCAACGGAGTATATATGATATTCATATATACTCTTTGTTATATAAATCGCATTATAAAACGCATTATATTTTGTTCGTTAAATATTGAAAAAATTCTTTTTTTATGTTAGAATAGTATTATGGACAGACGAGGGGGGGAATATTTTTGAAAAAAAGACTTATCGGCTTGATCTCAGCTATAGCTGTAGCGTTCAATTGCTCAGCTTATGCAGCAGGAAACATAACAAAAGACTATAAATTGTCATTCACCGGCGCAGAGCAAATCGAAATGATAGAGCTTTCAGATGAGGACTTACTAAGTGCAGTTACAGAACTCCAAACAGAGAGCAGTATTGATATTCACATACAGAGTGACGAGGCTGCTTTTTATTCCTATGGAAGCGATTACGGTTATAATTATCTCGGAACCATGTCCGACGGAGAAGAAATGCAGAACTGCTACGATACGCTTCAGGCAATGTGTACAGAATTCTGCGCTAATACCGCGAATATTCCCTCTACAACTTATAGTGACGGAACCGTAGTCTATAAGCTGTCCTCAGACGATTACAGAGGTCCCCTTACTTCGGACATGGCTGCGGCGGTATATTATACCTTCCGAATGGATCATCCCGAATATTATTGGCTCTCGTCAACGATCCTGTACGCCTCTCTGTCCTCCGGCGGAACAAGGCTCATCCCCTGTATATATGAGGATTACAAAAGATACAGTATACGAAGCAGTCTTAATGCCATCATCGACGAAAATGTCGAGGCTTTTATTTCCTCGGCTCAGTCTGTACAGCCATATACTAAATACAACGTAATAAAGCAAATTCATGATGATATTGTCAGTGCAACAGATTACGGCTATGATGAGAATAATAATCCGCTGGATTCTGCCGCGGCGCATAATATCGTAAGCGTGTTTGATGGAGAACGGAATGCTGATGCAGTGTGTGACGGATATACAAAATCGATGCAGCTTATACTTAATGCTGTCGGTATCAGCAATATGCTTGTTATGGGAAAGGCAAACGGCAGCAATCACGCGTGGAATCTGGCACAGTTTGATGATGATAATTATTATTATGTGGATGTAACATGGGATGATACGACAAATTCATATGATTATTTTGCCAAGGGTACAGCTTCATTTATAGGGACAACAGCAAACAAGCACAATCCGTTTACCCCTACAGGCACCGGTGCTGATTTTCTATATGAACTGCCCTATGTGACAGAGGAGGACTATATCTATATTGAACCTACCGAAGTCCCGACAGAAGTTCCTGCTGAAACAGCTTCACCATCCCCCTCGCCGCTGCCCGAGGATTATGAACTCAATATAATATTTGAAAGGCAAGACTCTGAAAATGCTTATGTGGTATCCTTGACAAACAGAATCCCTGATAATTGTCATTTGTATGTTGCTTCATACGATGCTGACGGAATGTTATTATCAGTAAGTATTTCATCGGAATCACTATATACAGAAGTAAGCAATAATACTGCAATGCTTAAAGGCTTTGTTTTGTATGATAATATGAAACCATGCATTAATGCTGAAACATTGGATATATCAATCACGCCACTACCAACAACAGAGCCTACCGAAGTCCCGACGGAAGAAGTGACAGAAACACCGACAGCAACAGTGCTGCCGACGGAGGAGCCAACGGAAGAAGTGACAGAACCTCCAACATCGACAGTACCGCCGACAGAGAAGCCAACGGAAGAAGTGACAGTATCGTCGACAGCAACAGTGCCATCAACAGATAAGCCAACAAAAGAAGTGACAGAAGCCCCCTTTTCACTAAGTTTTCCTCATTGCATTTACTACAGAAAACTTAGTGAAAAGCATATAGTAGTATAGTAAACTGTATTGAACCGAATGTTAAAAATAAAGATCAAACTGTAAAAATACAATATTATGTTTTGTTAAGAGGTAGACATATGAACATTTTCTTATGCAGCATGGATGATTTACAGCAGGTGGCTGATTTCTATGATGAGGTAACAGCTTATCTTGCTGAACACATAAATTATCCGAAGTGGCGGCCGGATGATTATCCGGGATATAACAGTACAAAGCAGGCAATAAATGAAGGTATTCAATATGCCTGTGAGGATAACGGTGAAATCATAGGGGCATTTATAATAAGTGAAGATCCGCAGGGGGATTACAGTGCGGGGGAATGGGGCAAGGCTCTTTATGACGGAGAATATCTTGTTATTCATACACTTGCATCCGCCGTGGATAAATACCATTGTGGAATAGGAAAAACTATGGTGCAATATTGTATTGATTACGCAGCCCGAAAAGGTTATAAGGCAATAAGACTTGATGTGGTGCCGGAGAATACACCTGCAAGAAAATTATATGAGCGGATGAATTTTAAATATGTGGGAACAAAGGATCTGGCAAGGGGGCTTGCGGATATACCGGAGTTCTCACTTTACGAGCTGAATCTATAAGGAGGCATTAACCGCATGCATTAAGTATTATTAAAATACGAAGTACTTAATGCAGCTATTTCGCTTTTATGGATCGCAACATCACGAATAACGTCCATGGTTTTGGTTTCGCGTATTGTAAAGTCATATTTTTTTGTGTCAAACTGCTTTACGGTTTCCGCAAACGCTTTTACGGCAAAGGAATAGTGCTGGGTAGATACAGCAAAAATGCGTCTTATGGCATCGGAGCCGGCGGATTTTTCCTGTATCAGCTCATATTGCTGATAAAGCTGGCGAGCATACATCAGAAATTTCGTACCCTCATTTGTAAGTGAAACTCCTTTGCTTGTGCGGAAAAATATCTATTCCGGTTTCGTTTTCAAGATCCTTTATAGGTTTGTAAGCGAGGACTGAGAAATGAAAAGCTTCTCGGCAGCCTTATTCATTGATTGAGTTTCCGAAATGGTCAATGTGTATAAAATCTGGTTGAGCGTCATGTTGAGAACACATTGAAAGTCGTTGATTATCTGAAGAATCATCCGCAGGTCGAGGCTGTTCACCATCCGTCGCTTGAAACAGAGCCGAGTCGTGCGCTGTACAATAAGTATTCAGAAAAATGTGAATAAATTTGTATAAGGGTTGAAAAATAAGTAAAAAAGTGATAAAATAAAAAAAATATTGTTATAAATATGGGCTACGGAAGGTGGTGAGGTGATTGACCGAGCAGGAGATGATCACGCGCTGCAAAAAAGGAGACCGTGAAGCCTTTAACGAGCTTATGATAAAATATCAGAAGCAGGTCTTTAATATAGCATACGGCATGTTATCAGACTATGAAGACGCCGGCGACGCGGCTCAGGAGGTCTTTATAAAAGTCTACCGGTCCATTGCCTCATTCAAAGGGCAGTCCGCATTTACAACATGGCTGTATACTATATGCAGAAATGTATGTAACGATACTCTGCGAAAACGACAGAGAAGAGGCTTTACGATAAGTATAGACAGTAATGAGGATGAAGACAATCCGGTCTCGGAGCTCCCAGCTGAGGGACCTTCGCCGGAGGAGCAGTATGAGATGAATGAGCGGCAACGTATTGTACGGGAAGCAATAAGGAGTCTCAGCCCCGAATATCGTGAAATTATTATGTATTCGGATATTGAACAGCTTTCATATGATGAAATATCAAAAATTCTTAAATGCCCTAACGGCACTGTAAAATCAAGGCTTAACAGAGCGAGAAATGCATTAAAGAAAAAATTATCCGGCAAAAAGGAACTTTTTTAGTATTTATTCGTCTAATAGAATGTATAGGGTAATTAATTTAAAATATATAATTTATAGAAAGGAGGTTAATATATGAATTGTTCGGAATTTAGAAAAGCACTGGATAATTATGAGCTGCTTGATGACAGAGAGCTTGCAGATATGGAATGTCACGCGCAGCTGTGCAATGAATGCAGAAGTGAGCTTGAATTCTATAAATCAATAATTCAGACTGCGGCCTCCATTCCCATGCCGGATCCTCCGGCGGACCTTATTGATAAGGTCAATGCAAGGATTGACAATGAGTCGAAGCTTGGCAGAACGGTTAATAATATTATATGGGGCGTAAGAAATAATGCGCGCCGTTATGCTACGCTTGCAGCATGTCTTGTTGTAGGTCTTGCCGTTGGACTGAACAGCGGCGTAATTAAGGACAGCTTATCCGACGGCAGTGATGACGGTGTTATAAGTGAACACAATGTTTCGGCAACACAAGCTCCGGATACTGTAAAGCCTGAGGCGGCAGACGCGGAAACAGATGAGACTGTCAGTACCGATGAGCCGGAACAGAAAGAAGTTTCCGGTCAGAAAGGGCAGCAGATAAGTGAAGCTGTTTCGGCATCAGATGAAAAGAAGCCGGTGCTTCAGATTAAGGAAGCAGCTGAACCTAAAATAACAGCAGAAGCTGTTGTTAAAGCTCCGTCAGTGAGCCTGCCGGTTAAAACAAATCCTCCGGCAGCGACAGAAAACGCTTTATCCGAAAGAGCGGCAGAGACGGCAGCAAAGATTCGGGAAGCGGAAGAAGATGACACATCCGAAGCTGCGGTAAGCAGCGCTCCGTCGAAAGCGGCAGACACACCGGCGGCAACGGAAAAGACTATCGGTAAATATACAATAGCGCGCGCGAACTATTATATTCCCGATGATGAGACAGCAATGGCAGAAGCCACAACTGAGGAGCCTTCAGCGGAGGAGTATGAGATAAAGAAAGCCGGTTATCAGATCGCGCAGGGAGATTACAGCGGAAATGTAAAAGAAGCCGGAGGCGTGTCAAGCGTTTCTATTTCGGATAAGATCATAGTAAGCGCAGCGGATGCGGACGCGGTTGCAGGCGTGATAAGCGGTCTTGGAATCCCGTCAACAAACGGATTCTATACAACAGTATCGGCAACATTTTATGAGCTTCTTTCAAGATTGGATGCAGCGGGAATTGAATACAGTTATTCGCTGCAATACAGCTCAGGGGATAAGGTAGTATTTAAGCTGGTCATGAGATAAACATGAATATTCGGACGGGTATCTTAAAGGGTACCCGTTCTTTTTATGGCAATGAAAAAGAGCCCTGCGGCATAAACCGCAGAACCCCTGTGTTTACATATCTTAATATCAGAAAGCAAGCTTTTCATCAAGGAATGCTTCAAGCTCGTCAATCTTGATTCTTACCTGCTCCATTGAGTCTCTTTCGCGTACCGTTACAGCGCCGTCCTCAACAGAATCAAAGTCGTATGTGATACAGAACGGAGTACCGATTTCGTCCTGTCTTCTATAGCGCTTACCGATCGAACCGGCGTTGTCATATTCACAGTTGTATTTCTTGCAGAGCTTTTCAAATACCTCTGTAGCCTGCTCGTCAAGCTTCTTTGAAAGCGGGAGAACCGCAGCCTTAACCGGAGCAAGCGCCGGATGGAGGTGGAGAACAACTCTCGTATCATTCTTTTCCGCATCGATAACTTCTTCATCATACGCGTCGCAGAGGAATGCCAGAACAACACGGTCCGCGCCGAGTGACGGCTCGATTACATAAGGAACATACTTTTCGTTTGTGACAGGGTCCATATATTCGAGGTTGACGCCTGAATGCTCAATGTGCTGCTTTAAGTCGTAGTCGGTTCTGTCCGCGATACCCCAAAGCTCGCCCCAGCCGAACGGGAACAGGAACTCTATATCTGATGTTGCCTTTGAATAGAAAGCAAGCTCTTCCTTTGCATGGTCACGGAAACGAAGACTTTCCTCACGGATATTGAGCGAGTGGAGGAAATCTATACAGAACTGCTTCCAGTAAGCAAACCACTCAAGGTCTGTGTCCGGCTTACAGAAAAATTCAAGCTCCATCTGCTCAAACTCACGTGTTCTGAAGGTGAAGTTGCCCGGTGTGATCTCGTTTCTGAAGGACTTACCGATCTGTGCAATACCGAACGGAACCTTTTTGCGTGATGAACGCTGAACGTTCTTGAAGTTTACAAAGATACCCTGCGCTGTTTCGGGACGGAGATAGATTGTGTTTTCAGTATCCTCGGTAACGCCCTGGAAGGTCTTGAACATAAGGTTAAACTGACGAATATCGGTAAAGTTCTTCTTGCCGCACTTAGGACATACGATCTCGTGCTCGTCTATATATGTCTTGAGCTGCTCGTTTGACCATCCGTCACAGCAGATATCCTCATTGTGCTCTACAGCGTAGTCCTCGATAAGCTTATCAGCTCTGTAACGTGACTTACAATCCTTACAGTCCATAAGCGGGTCCGAGAAGCCGCCGACATGACCTGATGCAACCCAGGTTTCAGGATTCATAAGGATCGCGCAGTCAATGCCCACATTATATTTTGACTCCTGGATAAACTTCTTTCTCCATGCGGCCTTGACATTGTTTTTAAGCTCAACGCCGAGAGGACCGTAATCCCATGTGTTGGCAAGTCCGCCGTAGATCTCACTGCCGGCATAGATGAAGCCTCTGCCCTTACAGAGAGCGACTATTTTATCCATTGTTTTTTCTGTATTATTCATTTTTCCACCTCATATTATTTAGAGTAATCTGAATTATATTTTATAATATCGTATGTGATTTGTCAAGCATTAATTGTACAAAACAAAGAGTCAAAACTGTAAATTGTTTGTTTAATTTTCATTATTGAAAATTAAAATAAGTTGTGCTACAATAACTATGCTAAAATATGAGGAAAAAGTTGTTGCATTTGTTCGGGAGGATGAGAAATATGCAGCTTATAACATCCATAGATTTTGGAATATGGTTTTTATTTTTTGTTTGTTATTTATATCAGATGTATTACATATTGGTACCGTACATAAAAAGGGATAAGCCGCAGGCGATACCGGGCAAAAACAGATTTGCGGTATTGATTTCGGCGAGGAATGAGTCGAACGTAATAGGTCAGCTGCTTCAGAGCATTAATTCCCAGACCTATGACAAGGAGCTTATAGATGTGTATGTGGTTGCGGATAATTGTGACGATAACACAGCGGCTATCGCGGCATCTCACGGAGCGAAGGTTTATGAGAGGTTCGACAAGGTTAATGTGGGAAAGGGCTATGCGCTTAATTTTCTGCTTAAGAATATCAGCCACGAGCATGGAATGGACTATTATGACGGATATTTCGTGTTTGACGCGGATAATGTGCTTGACCCGCTGTATATTGAGGAAATGAACAGAACCTTCTCAAGCGGATATGAAATTCTTACAAGCTACCGTAACTCAAAGAACTATGGCGATAACTGGATTTCTGCCGGATACGCGCTGTGGTTTTTAAGGGAATCAAAATATCTGAACTATCCGAGAATGCTGTGTGATACGAGCTGCGCAATCTCCGGAACCGGCTTTATGTTCAGCAAGAAGGTCGCTAAGGAGCTTAACGGCTGGAGATATTACCTTCTCACTGAGGATATTGAATTTACGGTTGACCATGTGATCAACGGCTATAAGATAGGCTTTTGCAAGGATGCTGTTTTATATGATGAGCAGCCGAATACCTTCAGTCAGAGCGTGCGCCAGAGAATGCGCTGGGCAAAGGGATATTTCCAGGTAATGTGTAATTACGGCGCAAAGCTTGCAAAGGGCGCGATGGGCGGTAAAAAGAACCGTTTTTCATGCTATGATATGTCAATGTCAATCATGCCTGCTCTTATACTTACAATCGTAAGCGCGGTTATTAACATAGGCGCCATTCTTGTGGGGCTGATTTCTGGAATAAGCGTTTCTCCGATTATCGACTGTGTGCTTGAGGGCGCAGTGAGTATGTATGCAATGATGTACGTAATAGGCGCAATAACGACAATCAGCGAGAGAAAGATGATTTACACAACACCGCTTAAAAAGTTTTTGTATACCTTTACTTTCCCGGTGTTCATGATGACATACATACCCATAACCTTTATGGCGCTCTTTAAAAAGGTTGAGTGGAAGCCGATTGTCCACAGCGAGGCTAAGACGCTTGCGGATATAAAAGGAGTAAACTGAGAATATAAGTCATATCGGAGACGGTATGACTTTTTTCATGCAGGGCAAAATTTACGCATATTTTACCGAATGCAGGTATCGCATTTAAGATATAAAAAGTAAAATGAACTTGTATGGAATAATCAAAAGAAACAAATAATAAATAATATGGGGGAATGCTTATGATACAGTCAATAGAATTTTCCGCTTTGGATTTTATACAGCATTATATGCGCTGCAGGTTCCTGGATTATCTCATGCCGAGAATTTCAGCGCTCGGCAATGGGGGCGCGCTGTGGATCGCGATTGCCGTGTGCTGTATATTAAACAGATATTACAGAAAAACAGGGATCATTATACTTTCCGGACTGCTTATCGGAGCATTGATAGGAAATATAATATTAAAACCGTTTATCGCGCGTCCGCGTCCGTGCTGGGTAAACAGCAGCATAACGCTGCTTATACCGACTCCGCGCGACTATTCTTTTCCGTCGGGACATACGCTGTCCGCGTTTATCACCGCGTTCATTCTGATGTATATCGACAAGAGGTTAGGATGCGCTGTGCTGCCGATAGCGGTGCTTATCGCATTTTCCCGGTTATATTTGTATGTACATTATCCAAGTGATGTGTTCGGAGGAATGATACTTGGTATGCTTATAGCAAAATTAGTATATGTTTATAGTATTCATATAACGTAGAGAGAAAAAGCTGAAGAGAGCCGCATCAGAGAAATGCTTTGATGCGGCTCCATTTTTATATAATTATTCTCCGACTGATTTAATGTCGTTGAGCGAAACAGCGTTAAGCTTATCTATTGTGAAGCTGTGCTCCATAACGTCTACCAACGCGCCGAAGGTGTCAAGGCTTGTCATTATTGTAATGTCGCTTTCTATTGCGGCTCGTCTTATTCTGAAGCTGTCAGACTTGACATCATTTGTTTTTGACGGAATGTCGATGATCATATCGACAATACCGCTTCTCATAATATCAAGGATATTCGGAACGCCCTCCGCAATCTTCTTTGCGAGCTGGCACGGAATACCGTTATCTCTTAAAAATCTTGCGGTTCCTGCGGTAGCAATGAATTTACAGCCGTGCTCATGGCAGCGCTTGGCGTAGGGGAGGAAGTCCTCCTTATCTATGTCGCGGATAGTCGCAAGGATAGTCGAGCCTTTGTGCGGAATTGAGGTCTTTGCAGCCATGAAGCCTTTATACATCGCTTCTTCAAAGGTATAGCCTACTCCGAGGACCTCGCCTGTTGACCTCATTTCAGGTCCGAGTGTGACCTCAACCTGCGGCAGCTTCTCCGTTGAGAAGATAGGAACCTTAACGGCTACAGTGTTTGTGACAGGCGCGATTCCCGTCTTATAGCCCATATCCCGGAGCGTCTCACCCAGCATAATTCTTGTCGCAATGTCGATAACCGGAACGCTTGTAACCTTTGTGATATAAGGCACTGTTCTTGACGATCTCGGATTGACCTCGATGATGTAAAGGTCGTCGCGGTATTCGATGAACTGAATGTTTATCATACCGATAACCTTTAATTCAAGCGCTATTCTGTAGGTTACATCCTCAATTTTCTTAATGATGTGCTCCGGTATATGCTGCGGAGGATAGATTGAAACCGAGTCGCCGCTGTGTATGCCTGCTCTTTCAAGATGCTCCATAACGCCGGGGATAAGAACGTCGGTTCCGTCACAGATAGCGTCAACCTCGATTTCTCTGCCGCCGAGATAGCGGTCGATAAGGACAGGGTTCTTTGTGTCCTTCTTGAATGCGTCCTCAAGATAACGGATAAGGCTCTGTTCGTTTCTTGTGATCTCCATGCCCTGACCGCCGAGAACGTATGACGGACGCACAAGGAGAGGATATTCAAGCTCGTTTGCAACCGCAACACCCTCTTCGACTGTCCATACAGCCTTGCCCTTAGGACGCTTGATATTGAGCTTTTCGAGCATATCGTCAAACTTTTCTCTGTCCTCAGCCTCGTCAATGTATTTCGGCTGTGTGCCGAGAACGGGCACGTTCATTTCAGCGAGGAAGTTTGCAAGCTTTATCGCCGTCTGACCTCCGAACTGAAGAATTACACCGTCCGGCTTTTCAAGGCAGATAATGTTATAAACATCCTCCTCTGTAAGAGGCTCAAAGTAGAGCTTGTCCGAGGTATCGAAGTCTGTTGAAACAGTTTCGGGGTTATTGTTTATGATGATTGTTTCAACTCCCGCCTTTGCAAGCGCCATAACGCTGTGAACCGAACAGTAGTCAAATTCAATACCCTGTCCGATTCTGATAGGACCTGAACCGATAACAACGACCTTCTTTTTATCTGACGGGATGGATTCTGTGATTTCATCATAGGTTGAGTAATAGTACGGTGAAACCGCCTCGAACTCACCCGCGCAGGTGTCAACCATCTTGTAGACCGGCTTTATGTCAAAGCTCATGCGCTTTGCGTAAACCTCGTCAACATGGCAGCCCATGAGCTGGCTCATGCCGCGGTCGGAGAAGCCCATCTTCTTATAGCGCTTCATTGTATCGGCGTCTATGGTATCTATTGTTATTTTCTTTAATTCCTCCTCCGCTTCAACGATGTTCTGTATATGCTTTAAGAAGAACATATCTATACCGGTCAGCTCGTGAATCATTTCAATGTTATAACGCCTTCTGATAAGCTCTGCGAGGTCGAAAAGTCTTTCATCATCGGGAACCTGAATCCTTGCGCGAAGCTCCTTTATTGAACGCTTTTTTGAGGATTCGCGCTCCAAGGTGTACTGCTTGATTTCAAGTGAGCGGATACCCTTTAAGAGCGACGCTTCAAAGCTGTTGCCTATTGACATGATTTCTCCCGTTGCCATCATCTTTGTGCCGAGCTTTCTTCTTGCGCCAAAGAACTTATCAAACGGCCACTTAGGAATCTTTGTAACAACATAGTCTATTGTCGGCTCAAAGCACGCGTAGGTCTTGCCCGTAACGGCGTTTGTGATCTCGTCAAGGTTGTAGCCCAGCGCGATCTTAGCGGCAATCTTGGCGATCGGGTAGCCGGTAGCCTTTGAAGCAAGCGCCGATGAACGGCTTACTCGCGGATTTATCTCTATAACAGCGTATTCAAAACTGTTCGGGTTAAGCGCGAACTGCACGTTGCAGCCGCCCTTGATTTCAATTGAATTGATTATATCTATAGCCGCTTTACGGAGCATCTGAAATTCCTTGTCGGCAAGCGTAAGAGTAGGAGCGACAACGATCGAGTCGCCTGTGTGAACGCCGACAGGATCGATGTTCTCCATCGGGCAGACCGTTATACAGTTGCCCGCGCCGTCTCTCATAACCTCAAATTCGATTTCCTTCCAGCCCGCTATTGACTTTTCAAGAAGAACCTGTCCTACACGCGAAAGATGAAGTCCCTGGGCAAGGATTGTTTCAAGTTCCTCCGAGTTCTGCGCGATTCCGCCGCCTGTGCCGCCGAGGGTGTATGCCGGACGGATGATAACAGGATAGCCGATCTTTTCGGCAAAGGCTCTGCCGTCCTCCATATTCGTAACGATTTCCGACGGGGCGATCGGCTGATTTGTTCTTTCCATCAATCTCTTGAAGGAATCTCTGTCCTCGCCCTCCTTGATGGATTCTATCGAGGTGCCGATCACGTTAACGCCGTATTTCTGGAAAATTCCCTTGTCGTACAGCTCGCACGCAAGGTTAAGTCCTGTCTGACCGCCCATACCTGCAATACATGAGTCGGGACGCTCGCGTGCGATGATCTTTTCTATATATTCAGCGGTAAGCGGCTCAATATATGTGTCGCTTGCAATGTCGCGGTCTGTCATGATTGTGGCCGGATTTGAGTTTACGAGGACAACCTCTATGCCTTCCTCCTCAATAGCGCGGCATGCCTGAGTACCGGAATAGTCAAATTCGGCGGCCTGTCCGATAACGATAGGACCTGAGCCTATAACGAGTACCTTCTTAATGGATTTATTTAACGGCATATTTTTTTACCTCCTACGTTATTTGTTCGTAAGCGAACATAACTATTGAATGTTTTTAACATTCAATGCACCTCCTTTAAGAATCTGTCAAAAAGCCAGCCTGAGTCGAGAGGACCCGGCGAAGCCTCCGGATGGAACTGAACGCTTGCGATAGGCAGCGTCTTATGCCTGATACCCTCGCAGGTGCCGTCATTGACGTTGGTGAACCACTCCTCAACGTCATCAGGGTAGTCTGTTAATATATAGTTGTGGTTCTGGCTTGTGATATAGCAGATGCCGGTTTCAGCGTACTTTACAGGATGATTGCCGCCGTGGTGACCGAATTTGAGCTTTGCGGTTTTGCAGCCGAGAGCGAGTCCGATAATCTGATGTCCCATGCAGATGCCGCATATCGGAAGCTTGCCAATTAAAGCCTTAATTGTGTCAACCGTTCCCGGAGCGTCAAGCGGGTCTCCGGGACCGTTTGAGAGAAATACCATATCCGGATTTATCTCTAAAATTGACTCCGGCTTAACATCGGCGCGGAACACCGTAAGCTTACAGCCGCGCTTTTTAAGATCACGCAGAATACCGTCCTTGGCGCCCATGTCTATGAATGCGATATGCGGCTGACCGCCGTTATTAATAACATAGCTTTCATCTGTTGTAGTTTCAAGAATTACCTTACTGTTGTCAAGAGTATCCATAAGAGCCTTAACCTCGGTCTCCGACGGATCTCCCTGCATAATAGCCGCCTTCATGCATCCGTAATCGCGGATTATTCTTGTGAGCGCGCGCGTGTCAATGCCCTCAATGCCCACAACGCCTTCCTCCAATAAATAGTCGTCAAGATTCATTTCGTTGCGGAAGTTCGACGGGTAATCGCACTTTTCACGGACAACAAAGCCCTTTAAATTAGTGTGCTTTGCTTCGCTGTCGTCAAGGTTGATACCGTAGTTTCCTATAAGCGGAAATGTCATTGTGACAATCTGCCCCGCATATGACGGATCCGTTAGTGTTTCCTGATAGCCGGTCATGTTGGTGGTAAACACAATTTCACCGACAATGTTCTTTACATCGCCGAACATTTCTCCGGTAAATCTCTGACCGTTTTCCAGAATCAACTGTCCTTTCATTTGGTGAAAAACTCCCTTCTTACTTATCCCTGCGTCCGTCGCAGAGAATATTTATTTCAAAAAAAAACAATGATTAGAAATCATTGTCGAATTAATAACTAAAAGAAAGAGGAACAATGTTCCGATATAATATGTGAAGCTGATATTTTATTCTCGACATACTTGCACATGTTACTTTGCCCCTTTCAATTTCATCTTATTTTAACACCTTTCGACCTGTTTGTCAATATAAATATTCACGATTTACGAATATTTTTTCATATATGATGAATTGTTATTCATGGCTAATATTTTTGTAAGAATATTACAAGTTGCTGACTGCAATATGGATGAATTGTGAACTGTTTGTGAATTTTTGATAAAGGATAAAAAATGCTATGAGAAAAAATGTTATTCTTGCATAAATTTTTAAACTGAGTATTGACTTTTTAAGTATAAAAGAGTATAATACAGAGCAAAGATGAAGTTCAGTTCAGGACTTTATAGAATTATACAAAATTTGTTCGGACACAACGGCGTGATCTCATCAGATGTGGTTATCTGATAAGAGCACGCTTTTTTATTCCCGAACAAAATGAAAGGAGTTATTAAAAATGGCAGATGTAATGACCAAAATTGAGATCATCACAAGACAGAGTAAGCTGGAGCCGCTGAAGGAAGCTCTTAATGAAATCGGCATCAACGGTATGACTGTTTACAATGTTCTCGGATATGGTGTTCAGAAGGGACAGAAGCATAAGTACAGAGGTGTTGATTACAGCGTGGACCTTCTTCCGAAAATCAAGGTTGAGATGGTTGTATGCTCGGTTCCGGTTGACGATGTGGTAAATACCGCGCTCAGCGTTCTCCGCACAGGCGAGATTGGAGACGGTAAGATTTTCATATCGCCTGTTACAAAGACGATTAAGGTTCGTACCGGAGAGACAGATAAAGAAGCTTTACTGTAAGAACAAAGGTTATATTAAGTTAAGTAAAAAAATTTTTAGGTTAAGAATTAAGTAAATTTCCTGAGTAAGAGAGGAAAGGATGATTGAAAAATGGATTTACAAATAATTTTATCAAACAATGAAGCGATAGCCACTGCCATTAACTGCTTCTGGCTGTTTTTGGGAGGCATACTCGTATTCTTTATGCAGACCGGCTTTACAATGGTTGAGGCGGGCTTTACAAGAGCAAAGAACACAGGTAACATTGTAATGAAGAACATAGTGGACTTTATGTTCGGTTCGGTTATTTACTGGGTTATAGGCTACGGTCTTATGTACGGAGAGGGTAACGGCTTTATCGGTATTCCGTTCGGCGGAGCGTTTATGAACGGCTCTGCTGCGGCTCCGGATGTGGATTATACCACATTATTCTTCCAGACAGTATTCTGCGCTACATCCGCTACAATCGTATCGGGCGCTATGGCTGAAAGAACAAAGTTCAGCGCGTACTGTCTCTACAGCGCAATGATCTCACTCTTTATTTACCCGATCGCAGGTCATTGGGTATGGGGCGGCGGCTGGCTCGCAGAGATGGGCTTCCACGATTTTGCGGGCTCCGGTATCGTACATATGCTCGGCGGTGTGCTTGCGTTCGTCGGCGCGGCAATTCTCGGACCCCGTATCGGAAAGTACGGCAAGGACGGCAAGGCGCGCGCAATTCCGGGTCACAGCATTATCATCGGCGCGTTGGGCGTATTGATTCTGTGGGTAGGCTGGTTCGGATTTAACCCTGCTTCAACTCTTGCGCTCATTGGCGAGGGCGAAACAGAAGGCGTTCTGGATGCAGCGGCAACACTTCTTGCCGCAAAGGTATTCATCACAACAAACCTTGCTGCCTGCGCGGCTGCGATCACTTCTATGTTCTTCACATGGGCAAGATATAAGAAGCCGGACGTTTCAATGACACTTAACGGCGTTCTGGCAGGTCTTGTTGGTATAACCGCGCCGTGTGACTGTGTATCACCGTTAGCTTCAATAATCATAGGCGCTGTAGCGGGTGTGCTTGTATGCGTAGCCGTACCGTTTATTGATACAAAGATCAAGGTTGACGACCCGGTCGGCGCGGTAAGCGTTCACGGCGTATGCGGTCTCTGGGGTGTAATCGCGGTAGGCTTGTTCTCATCAGACGAGGCTTCGGGCGTAGGCATGGGCTTATTCTACGGCGGCGGCATGGGTCAGCTCGGACCTCAGCTTATAGGCGCTGTTGCCTTGATTGCATGGGCTGCTGTAATGGGCTGCATACTCTTCGGCATTCTTAAGAAGGCAGGCAAGCTCAGAGCAAGCAGAGCGGAAGAGCTTACAGGTCTTGACGCAACAGAGCACGGCTTACCGTCAGCATATCCTGACTTTATGCCGGCTTATAAGGATTGATAGATTTAAAATGGCTGAAAGAAGGCTCTCCGAAACGAAGGAGAGCCTTTTTACAGCATTATTGTATTTTTATTTATTGTATTTTTATTCTGTTCACATTTTATTCATATATTACTTTTTGATTACATTTCTATCACAAAAAAGGGATAAGTATTGATTATTTGGGGTAAATCAATTATAATTACGATAGATTAGTATACATAATTGAGATTTATATTTAAAATTAAGCAGGTGATTTCTTGAAAAAAGGATTAAGGGTTATGCTGTCGCTGATGCAGCTTGATATCGGCGGCGCGGAGACGCATGTTGTCGAGCTTGCCAAGGAGCTGAAGCGCAGGGGCTTTGTTCCGGTGGTGACCTCAAACGGCGGCTCATATGTAAAGGAGCTGGAGGATGCGGGAATTAAGCATTATGTTGTTCCTCTCCAGAATAAAAACCCGATAAACGTACTGAAATCAGTAAGGTTATTAAAGAAGATAATAGTTGAAGAAAAAATAGATATTGTCCATTCTCACGCGAGAATCCCTTCATTTATATTGGGCAAGCTTCACAGGCTTATGAAGTTTCCGTTCGTAACAACGGCGCACTGGGTATTCACTCTGAAATACGGACTTAAATATATAACGGACTGGGGAGAAAAAACGGTCGCGGTTTCCGAGGATATAAAGAAATATCTTATGGACAACTATAAAATTCCCGAGGGGGATATACGCGTAACGATAAACGGAATCGACACCGATAAATTCTCGCCCGATACAGATGATGCCGATATAAGGAAAGAGCTGGGCATTAAGGCTGACGATACGGTTATTGTGTATGTAAGCCGTATGGACGAGTCGCGCTCTCTTGTCGCAAAGCAGCTTATTGAGGTCATTCCCGAGGCTGATAAGCTTGTTAAAAAGCTGAAGGTCGTTATTGTAGGCGGCGGTGATGATTTTGAGAATGTTAAAAGCCGGACAGAGGCGGTAAACAGAAAGCTCGGCAGAGAATGTATAGTTCTCACCGGGGCGAGAACAGATATAAATAAGCTTGTCGCCCCGGCGGAGCTGTTTGTCGGCGTAAGCCGCGCGGCGCTTGAAGCGATGGCTGCGCAAAAGCCTGTAATTATTGCGGGCAATGAGGGATATATAGGTCTTTTTGACGAGGACAAGCTCGGAGTGGGAATAGATACTAATTTCTGCTGCCGGGGCTGCGCGGAGAGTACGCCGCAGCTGCTTTTGGCGGATATAAAGAAATATTTTGAAATGAATGCGGAGGAGCAGCGCAGGCTTGCGGTATATGGGCGTGAGCTGATCAAGAAGGAATATTCCGTAAGCCGTATGGCTGACGATACAATAAAGGTGTATGAATGGGCGCTGGATAAGCGCCGTGAGGAAATTCTGATTTCGGGCTATTACGGCTTTAAAAACAGCGGTGA
>JBJEIV010000448.1:0-5467 GCA_051877395.1 Candidatus Ornithomonoglobus sp. | reverse complement strand
TGAATAAGATTGCTAAAACAAAGTCCAAAGGGCAAATGTAAAACCAAGACAGTAAATCAAGAGGTTTTGGAGTGAAAGATATGTGTCTTACCCAGTGAGATGTCTGGCAAAAGGATACTTAAAAGAAGTTCAACATAATCTTCTATAGCTTAGTTGGCAGGGCAACCGTCAACAAAACAACCCTGAAAACTGATGTTATCGGGAATGAACAAAATATAAAAATTCATATAATCTCGCATAGCTCAGTCGGCAGAGCAGCTGACTGTTAATCAGATGGTCACTGGTTTGAGCCCAGTTGGAAGAGCCAAGAAAGCTGATACCTACGCGGTTTATCAGCTTTTTTCATTCAGAAAAAAAGTAAATAAATTCGGTTAATATATACATATGCCTGCATATGAGTGTTAATCGAAAAACAGCAGTTCAATGTTCGGTTCATGCAAAGCCATTGTATTGCGTCAAGCCACAAAAACTGCTAATTTAAGACCTAATTTTCAAAAAACGAAGATTAGGTCTTTTTTATATGCAAAAATTGTGCCAAAAACAAAAGGAGGAAAAGAACATGGCAATTTTCAGAGTAAAGAAAACAAGAGATTTCACAATTATGTCCAATCATCATTTAAGGGATAAGAAGCTTTCATTAAAGGCAAAGGGCTTGCTGTCGCTTATTCTCAGCTTACCGGAGGATTGGGACTACACGTTAAAGGGCTTATCATATATCTGCAAAGAGGGCATTGACGCTGTGAGAATGGCGGTGAAGGAGCTTGAAGATGTAGGATATATTGAACGCAGAAGATTTCGCAATGAGAAAGGACAGCTAAAGAGTATTGAATATATCATTCATGAAATCCCCGAAACCGAGCAGGAAGATACACCGGAGGAGCCAACGTCGGAAAATACCGCACAGGAGCCTGATTTTTGCGAACCAATATTGGAAAATCAGATAGAGGAGTTGCCTATGTCCGAAATTCCAATGTTGGGTAAAGCAACACAATTAAATACTAATATACAAAATACTAAAGAAATAAATACTGATGTTATTAAGTACCCATCTATCAATCTTTCGCCGGAAAATAATCTGAAGGCTATGAGTAATGCGGAATTGGAGGAAAGATGGATTGATAGATATAATCAAAACATTGAGTTTGTCAAGAGTAATATTGAGTACGATGGACTATGTACGATACACGATAAGGCAACACTTGATAACATTGTTAGCATAATGGCGGAGGTGCTGACTGTTGACAGGCACAGCTATACCATTGAGGGCTGTGAGTATCCGGCAGTCCTTATAAAAAAGCGGTTCAGTGAGGTAGACTATGCTGTTATGGACGCATTCTTAATGCAGTTTGAGAATAAGACTGAGAAGATACGAAACATCAAAGCTTATCTCATAACCTCTATGTACAACGCTCCGTCAACAGCTTCAGCACAGATACATAATACCGTTATACACGATATATACGGTTGTGGAATATATAAAAACAAATAAATTCTATGAAGGGAGGACGCTATGAGCAACAATAACAGAAAACCAAACAATTCAAAACCAAACAATTCAAAACCTAACATAAGCAAAAAACATTGGGGAGAGGAGCTACAGCAGTATAAAAGTCAGCGACCGAATGAGGAGATACGGCAGATGTCTGTTTCGGAGCTAAAACCGTTTGAAGCACAGCCGTTCAAGGTGCTTATGGATGATAGCATGGACGAGCTTGTACAGAGCATCAAGGAAAGCGGAGTATTATCACCGCTTGTAGTAAGACCGCATAAGGACGGCGGTTATGAGATACTGTCCGGACACCGCCGTGCAACAGCGTGTAAGCTTGCAGGAAGGGAGAAAGTACCAGTGATAGTGAGAAATCTGGATGATGATATGGCTACTATTTTCCTTGTGGACAGCAATTTGCAAAGAGAGAATATATTACCGAGTGAAAAGGCTTATGCATATAGGCTGAAATTGGAGGCAATGAAAAGAGTTGCGGGGAGACCATCAAAAGAAAATGTGTGCCCAATTGGCACGAATTTAATTGGCACACGTTCCGACGAAAGATTGTCAGAAAAAACAAACGATAGTGCAAGACAAATACAGAGGTATATACGCTTAACTGAATTGATTGATCCGCTTTTGGACATGGTAGATAATAAGAAGCTGCCGCTTAACTCCGCGGTGGAACTGTCATACTTAGGCTCAAAGGCGCAGTCTGATGTTGTAAAGGCTATCGAACGAGAGAAAGTAGCACCGTCAATCGAGCAGTCTGCAAAGATACGTCGATTTGCCGAGAGTGGAATATTATCTGCAAAAGCAATAGATAGAATTATGCGTGAGCAGAAGCCGGAGAAAAGGAAAGTGACTTTAAAAGAAGATATGCTTAATCAGTATTTTCCGGAGGATTTCACGGTCAAGCAGATTGAGGAAACTTTAGTCAAGCTCCTTGAAAATTGGTCAAGAAAAAGGCACGAGCCGGAAAGGTAGGAAAAAAATATGGTTGGAATAATCATTTCATTTGCGGCAGGTGTTCTGTTCGGCATTGTAATTATGTGCTGCTGTGTGGCAGCAGGTCGCGAGGACAGAAGCATAGAAAAATATTTAAAGGAAGATGAAACCGATATTTCTTGATTCTAAGAGGTATAGGTTTTTTGATTGGAGGCTTGTATGGCAAAAGAAACAAATGCCGGCTATGAAATTTTAAAGACCTCATATGTCGGTAATAAAAAATTCGTTTTAGGATATAACCCGAAAGCACCGCAGCCTTATGTTACTTGGAAAAGTAAAGCCAACGATAATGATTATTATCACGGGCATTATTTTACTGATAAGGGCAGAGCGGAAAGGGATTTTACCAAACGTGTGAGAGAAGAAAAATCGTATGAAAGGTAGGTTGAGAGTATGACATCAAGCAGAAGTCCGAATATAAAATATAACGGAAGCTGTTATGTTGATTTAACGGCAAGAGATGCTATTTCAAAAGCCGACCGAGAACAGCTGACTGAGCGCAGAAAGCGTGTAATGGATAAATTCTATGAGATTGCAGCCGCAGAAGGGCTTAGAATAGCAAGCTATATAAAATTAGAGGAGATTGGAAGTGAAGAAGATGTATGAAGATTGTTTTGCCCGTGTTGATTTTAGGTGCGGAGTTTTAAAGGAAACACTTTGTAAAAAAGGCTTATGCCCATTTTATAAATCCAAAATGAAATATGATGAGGACAAAAAGAAATATTCCCATAGAGATTGCATAGAAAGAATAGAGAAAGGGGGCAGCGACGATGGCTGATGAAAAGCGCATGGCGGGAGATTATGAGATTACCCATTCCGTACATATAGGCGATAAAGAGATTGTTATCGGCGAGGATTTGGATAATAAGGACGGTTACTTTTATATGGTTGCCGATTGTATAGGCTCCGATATATTCTTGAAATATGAAAATTGCATGATAGGCGATGATTTTACAGAGCTTGCGGAAATATTTGCACAGCGATTGACAGAGCAGGTGCAGAAGGTAAAATCCGAGCATGAGCAGATTACCGTTCCGGCAGCCTTCATAACCTCCGATCAGTGTACGCCGATAAATCCGGGCGAAAGCATTGAAAATAAGATTATTGTGATAAAGCCTAAAGTGCTCAGAGCCGAGCACCGATTATCCGTAAAGCAGCTTTATCTTGCAACAGGCGGTAACGGAGCGCAGGGAAATGCAAGAGGCAGAGCCGTGTTCTGCACAAGTCTTTACGATAAGGAGCATACGCGCTTTGAACGATATGATGTTATGGGTACAATGAAGCCTGACAAGCTGCCCGATTGGGCAAAGAAAAATTTTGAGGAATTGACCTCAATGAAAGAAAAAACGAAAAATCACAAGGAGAAGGAGCGTTAATTTTATGGGGCGAAAAGATAACCTGAAAGTAGGCAGAAATGAGGATTTAAAAGTTCTCAATCATACCGGATGGGGCAATACCAAAGGCGAGGTGATTGAGGTGTATTGTGAAAACGGACAGTGGAAAATACAGAGCTTAAACGACTGTTCAATTACAAAGCTTAAGAGCCGTGCAGAAGTGGAGGAATATATCCGCAGCGGTAATTTTGTATATGCCGGAGTCGGCGGCACACACGCAAAGCATAAAAAGAAAGGATATGATGAGCTTGAACGATAAGGAAATACGTTTTATTGACAGTAATTACAGAGAATTATTCCGCATACCGGACGGCGGAAAAATCAATATAACACTTAATGATGGCGAACAGCTTACAAGGCAGTGTAAATATATTGATGATTATCATTTTAAGCTGAACGAGGTTGACAGTGAATACGGCAATGTATATCATATTTGTCAGTTTGCCGAGATTATGGAACATAACGGGAATACATATGAGCCGGTGCAGGAAAATACATATCAGCTCGATGTACCCGAAGCGGATGAAAAGGAATTTGTTTATGGCAACAGAGAACACAGCGAGCGAGGCTGTATCGGAAGGCTCCGCGGCGATTTCGGCACGGACGGAGACCGTTTCTATTCAACATGGGAGGATGAAAGCGGTGAGTTAAAAACAGAGGGATTTCGTACGGAGCTTGACGAGGTTATAAATCACTTCAGATTAAATTCAGATACGCCTGTTTTAAAAAGTCTTTCAGATATGGCGAGGGTATGCAGCACACGGGACAGCTTGAAGCTTGACGGCTCTTGGACGGATATGTATATGTTTAAGGTGCGTACCGAAAAGCATACTTATTACATACGCTGCTGCCCCGCAAAGGGTGACTATAATTTCTATGTCTACAGCTATGACAATAATCAGCTTGACAGATACAGAGATGTGAAGTTTGTGGAGCAGACCTACGGGACAATAACTGAGGATAAGTTTTTCAAGACCGACAGCGGTATTACCGAGGTGTATTATAATCCCGATGCGAACTCCGGCGGTCAGCTTGTGTACATAGAAGCGTCTGATGATATTATCCGTGAAGCAGCGGAGCAGTTTAAAAAGCCGATGGACTTTTTCTCTCATATTGATGGTATGGGCAGAGGATATTTAATTGATGCCGGAACACCGGAGTTTAGAGGAAACCTTGAAAGCTTTATGAACAGAAAGGCAGATTTTGAGGGCTGTACGAAAAAGACTATGGACGGCTTGAAAAAAGCGGTCGGTATTATGCCGACAAAATCTCGTAAACACAGTGATATGGAGAGGTAGGTGGTTGATTTGATAACTGCAAGAGTACAGTTTTTACAGAACAGTATTACCGCTGATTTATCAAGGATACCCGTTAAACTGCATGAGGATTTGCAGAGCATCGGCATACTAACCCCGCAGAATTTAATAATGCTTGACAACAGCAGAACGCTGAAGGTGGATTTATACCCCGAAGATTACTATGGGGAACAGCTCTTAGAACTGGTGGACGGGAAATCGGATTCCCTCGGTGCGGTCAACAAGCTGTGCTATACAATTCATTGTATGGATAGTCGGGACAG
>JBJEIV010000447.1:0-5468 GCA_051877395.1 Candidatus Ornithomonoglobus sp. | reverse complement strand
GGTGTCGGCGCTGTCTCTGTCGGTGTCGGCGCTGTTTCTGTCGGTGTCGGAGGTGTCGGTACCTCACCGCTTGCAATCTTTGCTACCTCTCCTAAGAGATATTCACCGATCTTAGTACCAAGATAAGCTGTGTAATGGTTATGGTCAAGATACCAGCTCTGTACCATTTCAAGAACTGTTGTAAATTCTGTACCGTATTCTGCGTTATATGCAGCTACATCATCAAGAGTGAGTGTGTTCATCCAATCCTCACCCCACTGACCTAATTCAATAAGGTTAAGATTTTCTTCTGCTGCGATCTGTCTTAATACATTGTTTCTTGCGCCGTCTCCGCGGTTATTTGTGAACTTGCCTGTTGCGGCATCATAATCTCCTTCAAGCGCGGTTCCTACAGGACCGTCCGGTGTTGCTGTTACTATAACCGGAATACCGCCTCTCTGGAGGATACCCTCAACATAGTAATACTTCATCAAGGTGTAATATGCGGCTGCCTCGCCTGTTTCCTTTGAGTTGATACCCATGTTAACAGTTACATAGTCACCCGGACATACACTGAGAAGAACTGTTTCCACTCTGCCCTGGTTATAGAAGTTTACAGAGTCGCGTCCTGCCATACCGTTGTTTGAGAAACCGCTGAAGCAATCCGGAATTGCTACATAACCGTTTGATACGCAGTTACCCCATGAGCAGGCGCCGCTTGCTGTATTGTTTGTTGTTGAGTCACCTATTGCATAAACCATCGGTTTTGTAAGCGGTGACTTTGCCGCTGCCTGTGAAATTGAGAGTGTCGTTACTGTTGAATTTACAGGGAATGTAAGGTCAAGTACTTCGTCACATACCGCAACGCTGAAGGTTGAGCCCGACTTTGAAATTCCTGTTATAGCTGTAACTGTATCTACAACCTCCGATGTGATCGAATCGGCTGTTGTTTCTACTGTTATAACGTAGTTACCATTCGGGACCTTTGCCTTAAAGGTGTATGCGGCTGTTCCCTTAACATCACTTGCCTCGTTTGTAACTGCCGATGTGTCTGCAAAACCATAACCAAGCTTATCAGTATACGCATCACTTGCTGTTACCTGAGTATAGCTGTCATCTGAAGGCTCATCTGAACCGAATGCGAAGCTCAGACCATGGATATTGACCTTAACTCTTGATGTAAGTGTTTCAGCTTCATCACCTTCACCTACAACAGAAGTTGCCTTTATATAAACAATCTTCGATGCCGCGCCGGCTTCAACCGTCAGCACACCTGTTTCCTCATTAAATGTAATGCCTCTTGCATTTGTTACCTTCTCACCTGAAGCATCTACCATTTCATAGGTTACCGCCGCATCAAGCTTGTCACCGTCCTTGTTTCTCGGCTCTGCAGCAAATGTACCTGTTACAGCTTCACCGCCTTCAAACGGAATAGTAAAGCTTGATACTGACGATGTGAATGCTATTGCATTTCCTGTTGTCGACAACGCAATTTCCTTTTCAGCTCTTGTTGAGCCATATGCGGCAACAACCGTAATTGTACCTGCTCCGGCTTCGTTTGTTACAGAGAGGGTTGCTCCCTGAGCGCCGTTAGCGGTCAAGTCTATTCCCGCATAATCATCGCCAAGTGACCAGGTTACCGCGCCTGACATATTATATCCGTCCGTATCCTTTAATACAGCTGATAAATCAGCGGTTGCAGGCGTTTCAGCCTCAGGAACCTGGATTGTTTCTGCATCGGTATTTATTGTCATACTTGCAGCTGTAGGATAATAAATTCTGAAGCTTGCAAGATCCAAAGGATATGTTCCCTGGAAACAGAAATATTTCTGTGTGTTCGACGCAGTCGCCAATAAAGGCTCGTCTGATGTTTCACCTACCAAAGCTCCGTCATTGTCATAAACCTTTGCCCAGTATGTTCCTGCGCTTTCGTCCGCTGAAACAACTATTCTGTACCAATCTGTCGCGTTTATGCCATTAATTGACTGTGTTCCTATCGTCAAAGCTCCGCTGCCGTATGAGCAGGTCCAGTTAGGAGCATTTTCCTTGTTATTCGGTGTATTGTTATAATGACCGAATGCCATAGCTCCGCCGGTAAACCTTACTTTCATATCAACTATGTACTGTGATGTCTGTTCGGCAAGCTGATACAGCGGTACCGCACTTCCGCTTCCGCCGTTTATCGCAAAGCGAAGATATTTTGTACCATCTTCATCCTTCTGCAGCGACAATGATCTTGTACCGTTTGAACCGTACATTGACCAGTTGTTAAGAACCAGATCCTGAGAATTGATTGCATTGGATGTTCCTACAAATCCTACCAAAGCGTCATCATAATCACTCATGTTTTCGGGATAACCCGCCGCAGGAGCAAGATTTGTTCCCGAGCTGCTCGCACCGATTACCGCAAACGGTGTTGTTATATCAAGAGTTTTATCCAGATATGTAACAGTCGCAGTTACGCTTCCGAACCAGTTGGATACACCGTTTCTTACATTGAAGTATGCTGTTGCGCTGCCATCCGGATTTTCACCAACCGTACCCAGGTCTGTGCCTTCCTCTTTTGTAAGCGAAATATATCCGTCTTCATTGTCAAGACCTGTCACAGTCCACTTTATGTCTATACCCTCTGCATCAGTCAGATTACTGCCGTAAATACCATTAGCCTTAACGGTTATAGGTAAATGTACCGGCGCATCCTCTGCAGGCTGTGTTATGGTCCTGTTAAGCTCTGATGTAAACGCAATGTCATTAAGCTCTTCTACGCCTCTCTGACCAAATTTATCGTACTGATCAATTGTTCTTATTAATACATTGTCAATCTCGAAATTAGCATAATATCTTGATGTCGCAAACGTAAAGTTTGACAACTTTCCGGTATTTGTTCCTGATACAATTATAGCCGGCTCAAATACGGTATTCCCATCGGTATCAAGCACCTTAAGATGAGTATCGCCATCCTTATATATTATAATATAATGATACCATGTTGAGGTCGATGTAGTACCGGTTGTATATCCGCTGGTTACAAATGTCAGATGCTGAGACGCTGAGCCGTTTATTGCCCATGTTATTCCGTCTGCGGATGTCAGCTGCAATAAGTAACCGTCTCCGGTATTAACAGAAAATGTTGTTCCTTTTTGATTTCCATCCGTAAAACCTATGGCGGCATCAAATTCGATAGCATATTCTGTCTTATCCGCTACATACGAAGCGTAGCTTGGAGATGACAGTGTTGTACCATTGTTATTACGAGTGCTCATGTCAACACCCTGCCATTTGTTTGTGGCATCTGATTTTAACTCCGGTATATACCTATCTGAATTTGCTGTTGTCCAATCAGCAGCTGTTGCGCTTTCATAATCCTGTGTATACAATACTGTATACTCACGCTCAGATTCATCCGCACTTGCTGTTATTGGCACAAATCCGACTGTACCAAGCATAGCAATAGCGGAAATTCCGGCTACTGATTTTCTGAAAAGTTTACTTCTCATAAATTCTCTCTCCTTTATAAAATAAATTCCTATATGTCCCGTCCGCATAGGACATAAACAGTTATTATAATTTTAACATAAAAATTCTTAAATGTACAGTCTATTTTGTTAAAAATGTGAATTTTTAAATAAAAAAATCTGATTTTTGTGGATTGTTAATATACAGAATCTCCCATATTTAAAAATTAGAAAGTTAGCACTTGACAAACTCCCATAAATCTGCTATAATATTTGAGGTTAAACTCGAATATGCAGCTGTGGCGGAACTGGCAGACGCGCCAGACTTAGGATCTGGTGTCCCCGACGTGCAGGTTCAATTCCTGTCAGCTGCACCATATTTAAAAATGGCTTAAAACTTATGTTTTGGGTCATTTTTATTTTGTTTTTTCTGCCATACTCCGTCTATAAATCAGTAATCTTTCTTGACTTACACCAAATTTACACCAATCATCATATATCACAGTACGCTTATAGCATTCATTTTTGCTTGCTTATCTGGGTGTACATATATTTGCGTAGTGGAAATGTCACTATGTCCTAGAAATTCTTGCACGGTTCTTAGGCTCACAGTTCCACAGTTACTCATGGCAGTAGCACATGAATGTCTGAGACTATGAAAAGTATATCCTTTGTCAAAATGAAGTTTATCAAGAACTGCTTTAAAATGCCTTGATATATAATCACAAGCGAAAGGTTTCCCGTTATCCCATTTGCAAACAAAGTCATTATCTATATAAGCATCTCCATAGAAATTTTTGTTCTCTGCTTGTTTTAGCTTTTCCTCTGTAAGAGTTTGCTTGAGTATGTAATTCAGCGGTAAAGTACGTTTACTGCTTTCAGACTTTGTTTCATTTTTGAGTATCTCTGTCGCTGTTCTTACCCTCACTTGCTTAATGCTAAACTCGTCATTATCAAGGTTTATGCAGCTCCATGTTAGACCTAAAATTTCACTTCGCCTTAACCCACCATAATATCCAAATAACACAGGTAATTCAATCGGTGTCCCCTTAACAGCCTCAAAGATTTCTGTAAGTTGTTTGTGAGTAAATACTTTTTTCTCAAACTTTTTAACTTTAGGCTTTTCTACCCTATCCAAAGGATTTATTTCTATCAATCCTTGCTTAATTGCCAGCTTGATAGCTCCGCTTATATAACTATGATAGTGCTTGACGGTATTCGCTGTTAAACCATCACTTAACAATGTTTCATAATAGCATTGTATATGGTGGGCTTTTAACTCTGTCAATGCAATATTAAGCTGTTCAAAATATGGAATTATTTTATTTTCAACAGCTTGTTTGTAACTTTCATAAGTGCTTTTCTGTACGCTGTGTCTGTTCCATTCTAACCAACTGTGCAGCCAGTCCGTAAACATGATTCTACCGTCATCTTCAAAGTTGTTTGTTTCTGCGTTTAACTCAGTTTCTTTTTGTTGTCTTATCTCTTCTGCCGCCTCTTTTGCTGCTTTGACATTCTTACCGTATAGGCATGACACTCCGGTTGACCGTGTTGTGGTTTTTCTTTTATCTGCCTCGTACCACTCAAGTTTGACGTGCCAAAACTTGTCATTATCCTTGCGGTTTCGTATAATTGCTTTAACTTCTATATGTTTCCTTTCTTTGTCCATTGAGTCCTCCTATTCTTGATTTATAGGGCTTACTCAATGATTATTTGAATGTTATTGTATGTTGTAATTATATCATTAAGCAAACCCTTTTTCAAGACTTTTCATCCTATTTTCATTATGCCGCTTTTACATCTGTCAACCAGTTAAGCACTGCCGTTTTACTGATGCGCCATTGCTTTCCTAACCGTCTGGCTTGTATTTCACCGCTGTTAAGCAACCTATAACCGGTATTTCTACCGATTTTTAAAATTTCTATAAATTCATCAAAATTTAAAATATCTCCATAATTATCAAGCATATATTGGTTTCATCACCTCGCTTCCCATATATCAAAAAAGACTCCGCAGAGCCTTAATCACATCTTA
>JBJEIV010000446.1:0-5473 GCA_051877395.1 Candidatus Ornithomonoglobus sp. | reverse complement strand
TATCCCATGCTTCCCGAGGATTGGCATGATGAAATAGAGTATTTTACAACCGACGAGTTCACATCAAAGATAATACTTGACGGACAGCGCGCGAGTACCACCTCTGACGAAATAAACGAAAAATATAACAGCGACGAATTTAATCCCGTTGACGGACAGATAATCCGCGGCTGCGATCATCTTTCCGCTTATATTGAAGCGTTTATGTCCATCTCCTACGGTGTGCGCTCAGAGCAGATGGTCGGCGGCTATAATCAGCTGCACGAAGCATATAAAAATAAGACGATCGGCGGAATTGATTTCAGTGTTCCGTTCGGCTACTATGATCTGATAATATGAGAAAAAAACAACAACCCTTGACAACATATGACGCGGTTAAGGAAAAGGCTCTGCGCCTTCTTGAATTTCGCTCCCACTCCGAAAAGGAGCTTTCCGATAAGCTCAAAAGGCAGGGAGCGTCAGACGAGCATATCGAAATGACGCTTGATTTCTGCCGCAATTATGGCTTTGTAAACGATGAGGCATTTGCAAAATACAAGGCAAAGGATTTATTTAAGCTGAAGCATTTAGGTATGCGCAGAATAAGGAGCGAGCTGAAATCAATCGGCATAGCAGATGAATTTATTGACGCCGCCGTTTCCGAGCTTGACGACGGCAGCGAGCCGGAGGTTCTCCGCGGACTTCTGGAAAAGAAGCTTAACGGCGACTTTTCCGACAAAAATAAGGATAAGTGTATGAGATACTTTATATACCGCGGCTATGACCTTTACGATATAAAGGACACCATACGTTTATTGGAGGAAGAATATGAAATATAAAATAGGACTGGTTTCCCTCGGCTGCGCCAAAAATCAGACTGACGCGGAAACCATGCTCTCTCTGCTTCTGGACGGCGGGTGCGAAACGGTTTCCGACCCTGCGGAAGCGGAGGTTATTATTGTAAACACCTGCGGCTTTATAGACTCGGCAAAGCAGGAATCAATCGACGCTATTCTTGAAATGGCGCAGTATAAGGAAAGCGGCGCATGCCGCCGCCTTATCGTTACCGGCTGCCTTGCGGAAAGGTATGCCGACCAGATGCTTGAGGAAATACCGGAGGTTGATGCGGTTTTAGGCACAGGCGATTATGACAGGATCGCGGAGGTTATAAGGCTTGCCTTTGAAAATGATGAGGCTCCGGTAATAAGCGGACATATTGACCGCACCCCCGAATGCTCCCTGCCCCGCGCGCTGCTCACTCCCCCGTATACCGCTTATGTTAAAATAGCGGACGGCTGCGACAACAACTGCACCTACTGCGCGATCCCCAAAATCCGCGGTCATTTCAGAAGCCGTAAAATTGAAGATATTGTAAATGAGGCGCGGGAGCTTGCTGCAAGAGGCGTTAAGGAGCTTATCCTGATAGCGCAGGACACGACCCGCTACGGTCAGGACATAGGCGCAACGCTTGCGGAGCTTTTAGAGGAGCTTGTTAAGGTTTGGGGAATCGAATGGATACGCGTTCACTATTATTACAGCGAGGCAATCACAAAGGAGCTTATCGACACAATGGCAAGGCATGACAAGATATGCAATTATATAGACATGCCCGTACAGCACGCCGATAACTATATACTCCGCCGCATGGCAAGGCGCACAAGCCGTGAGGAAATGGAGGAAAAAATCGCGTATATCCGCAAAACGCTCCCCGACTGCTATATAAGAACCTCAATTATAGTAGGCTTCCCCGGAGAAACCGAGGAGCATTTTGAAGAGCTTTACGACTTTGTAGAAAAGATGCGCTTTGACAGAATGGGCGTGTTCACCTATTCGCAAGAAGAGGGCACTCCGGCGGCTGAATTCCCCGATCAGGTCGACGAGGAAATCAAGGAGGAGCGGCTTGACAGGCTAATGTCCTTGCAGCAGGAAATTTCACTTGAGCTTAACAGGGAGAAAATCGGCAGAACGCTTGAGGTTCTTGTCGAGGGCTATGATGAGGATAATTATCTTTTCTATGGACGAGGCAGAGGCGACAGCATTGACGTTGACGGAAGGATTTATTTCGCGACAGTGGACGAGGTCGCGCCGGGCGACATAATCAACGTAAAAATCCTTGACGCCTCCGAATATGACCTCACCGGAGAAAGGATCTAATGAAAGGAGTTATTTCTTATGAATTTACCTAATAAGCTTACACTTTTGCGGGTTATACTTGTGCCTGTATTCATGGCATTCATGCTGTTCGGCAGGGACCGGGAATGGGCAATGGTCGCGGGACTTATTGTATTTGCGGCAGCGTCGCTTACCGATATGCTAGACGGACAGATCGCTCGCAAACGCGGGCTTGTAACGACCTTCGGAAAGTTTGCCGACCCGCTTGCGGACAAGATGCTCACAACGGCGGCATTTCTCGTGTTCATGGATTACGGATTTATCGGAGCATGGCCTATCTTTATAATACTTGTAAGAGAATTTGCGGTATCGGGCATCAGACTTGCGGCGGCGGCTGACGGCGAGGTTATCGCGGCGGCATTCTGGGGCAAGTTTAAAACTGTCATGCAGATGATTTCAATCATTGCGGGCATTCTCATGCTCTGTATACCTGTTATCCCGCCGGACACAACCGCGGTTATAACCGCAATACTTATATGGATCTCGGTATTGTTCACAATAATTTCGGGAGCCGAATACATAATCAAGAACAGACATTTATTAAAATTAAAATAAGAGGATATGGAAAATGGAAAATATATTAAACGAGCTTAAATTTGACGAAAAGGGACTTATCCCGGCAGTCGTGCAGGATATAACCACAAAAGAGGTGCTTATGGTCGCGTACATGAACGCCGAGACGCTTAAAATGACGCTTGAAACAGGCAAAGCGACCTTCTGGTCGCGCTCAAGGCAGGAGGTCTGGGTAAAGGGCGAAACCTCGGGTAATATAATGCACGTTGATAGTATAAAGGTCGACTGCGACGGTGACTGTCTTGTGGTATTCGCGCGTCCTGACGGTCCGGCATGTCACACAGGAAACCGCAGCTGCTTCTTCCGCAGAATTGACGGTGATAAGCTCACGGAGGACACAGCGCAGGGCGGCGCAAGCGATATTCTCATGCGTGAATTTGCGACTATCCTTGACCGCAAGAACAACCCTGAGGACGGCTCATACACAAATTATCTCTTTAACAAGGGCGAGGATAAGATTTTAAAGAAGGTCGGCGAGGAAGCGGCAGAGGTGGTTATTGCCGGAAAGAACCGCGACAAGGACGAGATCAAATATGAAACGGCTGACCTGCTCTATCATCTCGCTGTAATGCTCGCGGACAACGACATGACCTGGGACGATATATTTGAGGAAATGGAAAGCCGCGCAGACTAAACGGCAAAGGAGGACGTCATGTCCTCCTTTTTAAGGAAAGGAATTTTTATATGTGGCTTTCGTTCAAATCAAAGGATTTCCTTATGAGCCATATGGAGGTAAAGAATCCGCAGAAGCTTGACGCGCATGTACATAAATATTATGAGTTTCTGCGCTTCATTGACGGTGACGCGTCATACATAATCGGCAGCAAAACCTTTATGCTTGAAAAGGGAGATATAATAATCACGCGGCCGGATAAGCTGCATACAATTTCGTTCAATACCGATTCGGAGTACATCAGAACCTTTATTCAGCTTTCGCCCGGAATGCTCTCACGCATACCCTCCGGGCTTGTACACAGCCTCACAAGCGGCAGGGCGGCACAGATACATATAATACGTCACGAAACGGCGGAGCAATGCGGGCTTTACCGCTACTTTGACGAAGGCATAAAGCTTCTTTCGGACAGAACGGAAAAAAATAAATTTCTTGCCCAGCTGCTCTTCCTTGAGTTTGCGGTTGCCGTAAACGAGGCAATGGAGCTTGAGCGGAAAGCGTCAGGCAGCGCTGAGGAAAACCATACAATATCAAGGATAAAAAAATATCTTGATGATAACTATACCTCGGAGCTGAATCTTGACGAACTGGCAAAGGTGTTCTTTATGAGCAAATACTACCTGTGCCATCTTTTCAAAGAGGAAACAGGTATCACGATTACGGACTATATCGCGTTGAAGCGTATTGCCGCAGTTCGCGAGAAGATAGCCGCCGGCAGTGCGATTACCGACATATACCGCAAATGCGGCTTTAATGACTATTCGTCATTCTACAGAACAGTAAAAAAATATACCGGACTTAAACCGTCCGAATTCTATAATCAAGGAGGAAATTTACAATGAGCAAATGGACAGCCTCATGGGGAACCGCGACGTCAATAACAGAGCGCAGAGAGGGAAACTATGCAAAGGACATAACTCTGCGCTACAGCATGAAATGCACGCTTGACGGCAGCAGAATAAGGGTACGCTTTTCAAATATCTGCGGCACGGAGCCGGTAAAAATAACCGAGGCATATACGTCTGTATATAAGGGTGACGGAAAAATTGACGCGGCAACAAGCGTTGCCGTCACCTTTAACGGCGCGTCAGAGGGCATCATCCCCGCAGGCGAGGAAATAACCTCTGATGAGATTGACTTTATAACCGCGCGCGGGACGGATATGGCAGTCAGTATGTATTTCGGAGAAATGACGCAGATGATGTCCTCGGTATATGTCGAAGGGCCGTGCTCGGAGTTTTTCTTCTCAAACGGTAATCTTGCAAAGGCCGCAGAGCTACCGATCGACAACCGCATGCCCTCGGGAAACTGTCATTTTCTGAATACTATCGAGGTATTAAGCGATGATGACGCAAGGGCTGTTGTGCTTTTCGGTGATTCTATAACCGCCCAGTCATGGCCGGACAGACTCAATCTTCATCTTCTTAACACTGATAAAAAAATTGCCGCCATACGCCGCGGCGTAAGCGGAACGAGAATGCTTGGTCAATACGACTGCCTGCAATACGCGCATTACGGTCTCAGCGGCAAAAACCGTTTTGTCCGCGAGTGCAACGCAGCGGGCGCGGATTCCGTGATCATATTCCACGGTATCAACGACATAATACACCCTGACGGAATTAATCCATTCAGACCTATGAGCAATTTCCCGACACTTGAGGAAATGGCAGACGGCTTCCGTTATTATATAAGAGAAGCACACAAAATGGGGCTCAAGGCTTATCTTACCACCATTCTCCCCATTGAGGGCTGGCGCACCTACGAGGTATGGCGCGAGGAGCTGCGCGAAAAGGTTAATGAATGGATACGCACTACCGATGAAGCTGACGGCGTGATCGACTTTGACGCGGCAATACGAAATCCCGCAAATCCGCGCGCATTGGCGCCGGAATTTGACAGCAGCGACCACCTCCATCCGAGCGGTGACGGCGCTCAGATCCTTGCCGATACCGCCTTTGAATTTATTCTGAAAAATAATCTTTAAAAATCACCAATCCGCGCTCCGGGGCATATTATAACAAAAAGAGAGTGGGGATTGTTAATGAGTAAGAATTGTTGTATATGCAAAAGATTCCG
>JBJEIV010000445.1:0-27762 GCA_051877395.1 Candidatus Ornithomonoglobus sp. | reverse complement strand
AGCAGGAAATGTTTATGCCGATCCAGGTGGAAAATGAAATGCTCAAATACGTTTAGGAAAGAATGTCCGATGAGAACACGAAGGGGACCGATCCTTTGTTTATAAGCCGCAACGGAAAGCGCATCCTTCCCCAGACGATAGAGAAAAATCTTAAAAATTATTGTATTCTTGCCGGAATTACCGATCCGGAAAAGATGCACCCTCACGCGCTGCGGCGTACCTTTGCATGCAGCATGATCGCGGACGGTGTCGATATCAAGATGGTCGCGGAGCTTATGGGGCATAAGAATATAGAGGTCACACACCGTTACTATACACAGTATGCCACAGAGCGTCGTAAGCAGGTTATGCGCGAATTTGACATAGTAGGAGAGGCAAAAAGCGAAGCGGGAGTAAAGCCCGGGGAGGCAGACAATGAAAAATAATGAAGTAATGGGAATAGTGACAATTTCAAAAAAAGCGCTGGCGCAGATTTCAGCAAAGGCGGCGCGGGATTGTGACGGCGTTGCAATGCTCACCGACCGTTCAAAAAAGGATGAAATATCACGTTTTATTAACGGCGGTGTAAAGGGTGTTTATATAACAAAAACGAAGGACGGGATTGCCATAAAAATTTATATCATATGCCGCTATGGCGCAGATGCGCCCTCAATACGCAGAGAAATCGCGGATAAAATAGCAGAAAAGCTTGGCGAGACAGGGATAAAAATAAAGGGAGTAAGCGTCTGTGTAACGGGCGTACAATCCAAATAAAGAGGTATAGCAATGGGGTTGGAAAAACCGATACAGTATCTTAAAGGGGTGGGCGAGAAACGCGCAGCCCTTTTTGAAAAAAAGGGGCTGAAGACAGTTAAGGATATGCTGTATTTTTTCCCGAGGTCGCACGAGGACCGTTCAAAAATAAAGCCGATCGCGGAATGTATTGAGGGAGAAACCGTATGTATTGCCGCGTCGGTATATCAGCTGCCGCTTGACAGATATGTGCGAAAAAATATGCTTATCACCTCGATGAATGTATATGACGATTCGGGAATGATAAGCCTTATGTGGTACAATAATAAATATGTGAAAAAGAACTTTACCGAAAACGGCAGATATGTTTTTTTCGGCAAGGTGAGCAAAAGCAGGCAGGGACGCCTGCAGATGGTCGCGCCCGTATACGAAAAATTTGGAAATGAGCATTACACGGGCAAAATAGTACCGATATATCCTCTTACAGCCAAGCTGTCTCAGAAAACGGTGCAGTCAACAATGGAGGCGGCTCTTAAAGAGGCGGGGCAGCTTGAGGAATATCTGCCGGAGCATATAAGGGAGCAGTATAAAATCGCTGAAATAAATTTTGCGATGCATAATATCCACTTTCCGAGGGACTTTAAAAACTATAATATCGCACGCGAACGCTTTGTCTTTGAGGAGCTGCTCATATTACAGCTTGCTTTAAGCGGGAGAAAGGATAAAAACTCGGAAAATCCCGGACAGGTTTTCGGAGATGTAAAGTGTGTAAGGAATTTTACCGATACGCTTCCGTTTGAGCTTACGGGCGCGCAGAAGCGGACGATAAATGAGATATGCCGCGACTGTAAATCGGGAAAGCAGATGAACAGGCTTGTGCAGGGAGACGTTGGCTCGGGTAAAACCGCGGTTGCGGCGGCGGCAATCTATATGGCGGTCAAAAACGGCTTTCAGGCGGCGATGATGGCGCCGACTGAGATACTTGCCACTCAGCACATGGAATCGGTCTCAGAGCTGTTTGAAAAACACGGAATACACACTGTACTGCTTACGGGAAGCATGAGGGCAAAGCAGAAGCGTGAGGCGCTTGCAAAGATTCTATCGGGAGAAGCGCAGGTAGTTATAGGCACACACGCGCTTATACAGGAGACTGTCGAGTTTAAGAATCTCGGGTTTGTAGTTGCGGATGAGCAGCATCGCTTCGGCGTTGAGCAGAGGGCGAAGCTGCTGGCAAAGGGAAATGATCCCCATATGCTTATCATGTCGGCGACACCGATCCCAAGAACGCTTGCCTTGATCCTATACGGCGATCTTGACATCTCAATAATAGACGAGCTTCCGCCGGGCAGAAAGCCGGTCAAAACGTATTCCGTGCCGGGAGGTATGCGCAGCCGCGCCTATAACTTTATATATAAAAATATAAAGGACGGAATGCAGGCATATGTGGTTTGCCCGCTTGTGGTAGAGTCGGAATCAAGCGATCTGAAAAACGCGGAGGAGCTGGCAGAAAAGCTTGCGCAGGACTATCCCGACATCAAGGTCGGACTTATGCACGGCAAAATGAAGGCAAAGGACAAGGATGAGGTAATGACGGGCTTCGCGTCCGGCGAAATACAGCTCCTTGTCGCGACCACGGTAATTGAGGTCGGTGTAAATGTTCCGAACGCCAATATTATGGCGATTGAAAATGCCGAGCGCTTCGGACTGTCACAGCTGCATCAGCTGCGGGGCAGAGTGGGCAGAGGCGGCGACCAGGCGCATTGTATACTTATAACCGACGCCGAAAACGAAGTGACCAAAAAACGTATGGAAACAATGTGCGCGTCAAACGACGGCTTCTATATCAGCGAGCAGGATCTGAAGCTGCGCGGACCGGGAGACTTCTTCGGAACACGCCAGCACGGACTGCCGGAAATGAAAATAGCGAATCTGTTTGAGGACAGGGACATTCTGCGACTTTCACAAAGAGCGGCAAAAAGCCTTATCGAGGACGGACTGGACAAATATCCGCTTCTTAAAAAACGCTGTGACGAGCTGCTTTCAAATGAGATTATAATGAACTGACGTTCCGAAAAATACCTGTAATATAAATTCTCCGAATGAGCAAGCTATATACGGGAAGTGAAAATCCCACTTTAAACGGTTAAAGGAGGAGAATTAAAATGTCGAAAAAGCCAAATAAACAGGCAATGGAGCAGTTTAAGATGGAGGCTGCGCGCGAGATGGGTGTTGACCTTACCCAGAACTATAACGGCGATCTCACATCAAAGCAGGCAGGCTCGGTAGGCGGCCAGATGGTTAAAAAGATGGTTCAGGAATATGAGAACAAGATGAGTAAATAAACTCTCATGTTTATCAAAAAAGGCGCTTCTGCGGGGCTTAAATCTCCGCAAAAGCGTCTTTTCTTTTTGCTACTTGGTTGTGGCAAATTCCTGCGCCCAGTATATTCCGTAGGAGCCGCCGCGTGCAAAGGCAATGCCTACTTCCTTTAAGTCGGGATTAGCCTTTAAGCCTTCCATAACTGCTTTGCTATGTGCATATCCAAAAGATTGAGGTCTGAATTCATCCATATATAGTCCTCCTTTGAAAGTGTTGGTTGAAAAGTGTTGGAAAACACCGGATAATTTTTCTACTGCACCGTTTTTAATATATTTATGGTAAAAAATATATGATTTTTAGAAAATATAGTTTCAAAAGGTCAAAAGTGTTAAAGTTTTTCTCCAGAGTTTCGCCAAGCATAGTAATCTATTTAGAGATTCGTTTGTTATCCAATGCCTCTTGTTTTGCATCATATTCCTTTATTCCATTTATTATTTCTTGTTTAGCATCTTCAAGTTCTTTTTGGTTTTGCTCTTGTTTTGATTTAAAGTAGTCAACAATTTTGATTGTTGCTGCTGTGAACAACGAAGCTCCAACCACAGCAACCCCCATCCAAGGAAGCATATCTATTTTACCTGCGTATCGACTTGTTTGTTCTATCAGTTCAACATACTTTTCCGGACCACCTGCAGCTTTCGCCGCTTTTGACAATTCTGCATAATCCCAATTTTGAGCCATACTAATCATTCTCCATATTTTTCTTTCATCCAGCGCAGATTAAACTCTTCAAGCGCATCATCATAATCATCATAATGGTTTGTTGAGCCTCCGCCCAATACTGCATATACCTCTCGGTTTCCTCTTGCACCAATTTTTATTAAACGAATGTCACCTTCGTTTCGAATCAATTCGCTATCTCCGAAATTCATCATATCCCCCTTGTTCTTCATACTGTTGATATAAGTTACATAGTATTTATTCAAAAACCATTACATTCCTGCGTTTTTGTATATATCTCTCCATATCGGCGGATTATTAATTTCTTCTGATGTGCCATCCATATATTCAACCTTAACCTTTGTTATTTTAATATATTTAATAGAACTATTATACCAAATAGGGTCCCATTCACACTTTATATCAAAAATATCATCATATTCATCAGCAGTTAAATATCGAGTTTTATAAACAGGGTCCTCCCATACTTCGAAAGCATCCCAATCAACATCTAAAATTATGTAATGTTGCCCTGTTGCTTTATCAGTCTCTACAAATTGACGGTCTCCATCGTTATATATATAGGGATATCGACCGAGATTGTTTATGTCAAAAGCATAGAATGGTCCTGTGGCTTTTAATATTTGTTCTGATTGTCCAGAAATTTCGCATGAAACAGGGTCGTCAACTGCATTATACGGAACAGCATAAAAATTAATGTATTTGATAGATTTTCCAGAGTTGTTTCTCCATATTATTTCGGCAGTAACGCCGTCAACTGAGTTCATATCTATATATCTTTCAAATATCATAACATTTTGTCGTGTAGGCGTTGTATCTTGAGAATTTTCGCTATAAATATTTACTGTGCTTGTGGCTCCATCCCATTGGACATCGCATTTAAAAGCCTCAGATACTGCCCTTAATGGAACAAGTGTACGACCATTCTCTACCATTGACGGAACATCTAACGGAATTACATTCATAAATATATCAACCATATGTGGTGCCCCTATCGTTATCGAAACACCTTGCTTCTTTTCATAGTTGTATGCGTGGGCGGTGTTTGTAGCGGCATCCCAAGTAACCTCTGCACCTAATTTCTCAAAGATTGCTCTCATTGGCACCATTGTGCGACCATTTACAACTTTCGGTTCAACATCAAATTGTATTCTTTCGTTATTCAAATAGACGCTGACTGTGTTTTCAGCCATTACCGGCATCGATAAACTCATCAACATTACTAACGATAGAATTATTGTTGCGATTTTTCTTGTTTTTTGTTTCCTCATTTGAAATCCCTCCATATAAATTAAAAAGTGCATAACCCATATTTCAGGGCCATGCACCGAAAAACATACAACCCTGACATAGGTTGCTACACCATATTCATTACTTCGTCATAAAGTTCTGAGCCAGAGTGTACGCTTTTACCTGAATAGCATACACTTTATGACGAAAAAGTATACCAACCCACTATAATGAATATAATGTAGCATAATCAGTTTAACATATTTTTCTTGTTTTGACAATCCCTTTGCTGAAAATTATTTGGAATTTTATAATTTTTGTCAAAAATGACATTATCAAAACAAGAGAAAGCTCCGCCGGCTACAAAACCTACGGAGCTCAATTACTTGTTTTTTTATAAAAGTTTTAACAGGTTTTATAAAACTTTTGACATATTTTATAAAACATCACACAGTTATTATAAAAGAAAAGACAGTTGTTGTAAAATAAATTACATGTATACTAAAATCTTCCACATAATATATAAATGTTTTTACTTTGCATATAAAAAGATATGCAGTAATTACAATTAAATACGCTTCATTTATAAAACCATTTGCACTTGTGATAAAACAATATACTTTGTTTATAATCCGACATCAGCATAAAAAATGTGTTTTCATCACTTGCACCTATTGTCAATTTTATCCTTTCGATTTAATCTTCGTTTTGAAATCTCAACAACCGCTTTCATCATCACCTAATTGGAAAATATAAATTAAAAGGGATTTTGTAAATATTCAAAAAGAATGTCAAGATTTGTGCAGGCTGAAAAAATGCGCGCAACAAATTTTAATTGTGAGAGAAATGGCTTAATATAGGAAAAAATTTAAGTTAGTGTCCTTTTTAAGGGATAATGAGTGAAATTAAAATTTAACAAAATTCGGCAGAAACTGCGGATTTTTCTTGAAAATATCAGCAAAATATGGTAGAATTATTACATAATTCGGGAGGGCATAAGATGGAAAGGAAAAATACAGAAGAGCTTTACAGGTATCTGGGAAAAAGAATAAAAAGCTTCAGAACCGATTGCGGCTATACTGTTGAAGATGCGGGAAAGCGGCTCGGTATTCCGCCGAGAACGCTCACCTCATATGAGAGCGGGACACGTCAGATAAGCACAGAGCAGCTTATAAATATGGCGGAGTTGTATATGACTACATATAAAAATCTTACCGATTTGACAAATATCCGTAAAAAGCTGCGTATGTACCGTGATCTTACAAAGGATGAGGACGAGAGGGTGTTCGATTACAGCTGTCTGTCAATGGATATAGGCTAAGATTAAGCCGCCGTATTTTTTGTGGACTATGGCGGAATAATATAGCAATTGCCTGCCGATTATTGGATCGGCAGGTCTTTTTGCGTAAAAAAGAAGACCGCGCGGCGCGGTCCTCTATAGAAATCTGTTTGGAATTAGCCAAGCTCTGAGAAGTACTTGATTGTTCTAACCATCTGTGATGTGTATGAGTTCTCGTTGTCATACCATGAAACAACCTGAACCTCATAGAGACCATCGCCGATCTCAGCTACCATTGTCTGTGTAGCGTCGAACAATGAACCGTATCTCATGCCAACGATATCTGATGAAACGATCTCGTCCTCGTTGTAACCGAATGACTCGTTTGCAGCAGCCTTCATTGCAGCATTGATACCTTCCTTAGTAACGTCACCCTTAACAACAGCTGTAAGGATCGTTGTTGAGCCTGTCGGTGTCGGAACTCTCTGAGCTGAACCGATGAGCTTACCGTTAAGCTCCGGAATAACAAGACCGATTGCCTTTGCAGCGCCTGTTGAGTTAGGAACGATGTTAACTGCAGCAGCTCTTGATCTTCTGAGGTCACCCTTTCTCTGCGGACCGTCGAGTGTCATCTGGTCGCCTGTGTAAGCGTGAATTGTGCACATGATACCTGACTGGATCGGCGCATACTTGTTAAGAGCGTCAGCCATCGGAGCCAAGCAGTTTGTTGTACATGAAGCAGCTGAAATGATCTTGTCCTCAGCTGTAAGTGTTGTGTGGTTTACATTGTAAACGATTGTCGGAAGATCGTTGCCTGCCGGAGCTGAAATAACAACCTTCTTAGCGCCTGCGTTGATGTGAGCCTGAGCCTTAGCCTTTGATGTATAGAAGCCTGAGCACTCGAGAACAACGTCAACGTCAAGCTCGCCCCACGGACAATTGTTAGCATCCGGGAATGCGTAGATCTTGATTTCCTTACCGTCAACTGTGATTGAATCCTCACCTGATGTAACCTTGTCAGCCAACGCGTACTTACCCTGTGATGAATCATACTTCAAAAGGTGAGCAAGCATCTTCGGGCTTGTAAGGTCGTTGATTGCAACTACTTCATAACCCTCAGCGCCGAACATCTGTCTGAAAGCGAGACGTCCGATTCTACCGAAACCATTGATAGCAACTTTAACTGCCATTTTAATTTCCTCCTAAAAAAATATATATTTTTTTGATGTAATACATCTTATTTATATTTTACATCATTTCTATAAAAAATACAAGCCCTTTTGGCAAAATTCTGATATTTGCACAAAAAGGCTTGTTAAATTATGAACAATATTGAAGATTTAATGCAATATGTGAATTTATATGCTTTTCACTAAGTTTTCTATAGTCAATGTAATGAAGAAAACTTAGTGAAAAGAGGTCTTAATCGCTTGCATTAAGTATGATTAAAATACAGAGTACTTAATGCAAGCTATATATCACGTTGCAAAGCCAGCATACTGTGTCATATACAGCTCATAATACTTACCCTTCCGGGCGAGCAGACTGTCATGACTGCCGCTTTCCACAATGCGTCCCTTATCCATAACTACGATTATATCCGCATCCCTGATCGTTGAGAGGCGGTGAGCGATGATAATGCTTGTACGGTCCTTCATAATAAGCTGCATAGCGTCCTGTATGGCTTTTTCGGTTCTTGTATCGACATTTGATGTCGCTTCGTCCAGAATCAGTATTCTTGGGTCGGCAACGAAGGCGCGCGCGATGGCGAGAAGCTGACGCTGTCCCTGGCTGATATTCTCTCCGGCGCCTGTGAGAACGGTGTCATAGCCCTTAGGCAGCCTACGTATCATGCTCTTGCAATGGCTCATCTCCGCGGCTGTTTCAAGCTGCTCTTCAGTTGCGTCGGCGTTACCGTATTTCAGATTATTTTTAACGGTATCTGAGAACAGTACCGTATCCTGCAATACGATAGCGACGTTTTTACGCAGGCTGTCACGGGAAACCTCTCTTAAATTCTGATTGTTGATAAGTATTTCGCCGCTGTCAATATCATAGAACCGCATAAGCAGATTAACAACGGTAGTCTTTCCGCTGCCTGTCGCTCCTACAAGCGCAACCTTCCTGCCCGAGGGCACCGTAAGAGTGAAATCATGAAGTATCGGATAGCCCGGCTCATAAGAGAATTTCACGTTTTTAAAGGTTACGGCCGCGTTTTCATTTTCCGCAAGCTCCGCGCCTGCCTTGTCCTCGTTTATCTCATCTATAACGTTAAATACGCGTTCAGCGCCCGCGATGGCGGTCTGGAGCTGTCCGTAAATCTGCGCGATCTCGTTGATCGGTCGGCTGAATTGCTTTGCGTACACAATAAACGCAGAAATAACACCTACGGATATAAGTCCCTTGATAGAGAAATATCCGCCGAAGGCCGCGATAATTACAAAGCCGATATTACCGATGCAGTTCATTATAGGTCCCATAACGCCGCTGAAAATATCGGTGCGTATACCGGCCTTTGTCAGTGAATCTGAGGTATTGCAGAAATCCTCTGTTGTAATATCCTGGTGATTATACGCAACGACCGTTCTGTAGCCCGAAACCATTTCCTCAACCGTGCCGTTCAGCTCTCCGAGAAGCTTCTGACGCTGTCTTGAAAATTTGCGCACCTTTGAGGATAATATTTTCGTTGCGAATACCGTAAGCAGCACTGTAGCGCAGCTTAAAAGCGCAAGCTGCCAGCAATAAAACAGCATGATCGCAACCGTGCCGACTAAGGTCAGAATGCCTGAAAACAGGGAAGGAAGCGACTGTGAAACGGTTGTTGAAATGTTTTCTATATCGTTTGTCATACGGCTCATAACATCGCCGTGGGAATGCGTGTCAAGATACTTAACAGGCAGGTCAACGAATTTTCCGAACAATTCCTCGCGCATACGCTTTACGATCTGCTGGCTCAGCTTTGCACTGAACAGTCCCTGGAGCAGCTGGCTGCCGCTGTAAAGCAGATACACTATAAGCATTAATATCAATGTCGGCGCCAATATGCCATCGCCTGCGCCCGCGATAATATCAATAGCGTTGCTTTGAAGGCTCGGCGCATAAACACCGCAGAGGGTACCGAAAATAACAACTCCGAGCATGATTATTACAAGGATTTTTTCACGCATAAAGTATGTAATAATACGTTTAACCGTGCCGCCGACATTTTCGGCATGCTCAACCGCTGTAAAGCGTTCATGCCTGTTCATTCCCGGAATGTTGCGGGCTGCCAGATTGTTTTTTGCATCACTCATTGCCGTCACCCTCGCTTCCTATCTGTGAATGATAAATATCCTGATAAGTCCTGCTGGACTTCAGCAGCTCCTCATGTGTGCCGCACGCCTCTATGCCGCCGTTGTTCAGAACCACAATTCTGTCTGCGCGGCGGACCGAAGCGATACGCTGCGCGATAATGATCTTTGTGCTTTCGGCTCTCGACTCATTCAATGCCGCGTACAGATCTGCCTCCGTTTTAAGATCAAGCGCGCTTGTGGAATCGTCAAAAATGAGGATCTCGGATTTCTTCAGCACGGCTCTGGAGATCGACATTCTCTGCTTCTGCCCGCCCGATAAGCTCATGCCGCGTTCAGCAACCATGGTGTCATATTTTTTCGGGGTTGTGGCTATGAACTCATCCGCCTGAGCAATTTTCGCTGCAGCGCGGATTTCCTCGTCCGCGGCATCGGGATCGCCCCATGAAATATTTTCTCTGATAGTGGCGCTGAACAGCTCGCTTTTCTGCAATGTAATTGCTATTTTATCTCTTAACGCCTTCTGACGGTACTGACGGACATCTATGCCGTCAACAAGGATCTCACCCTCAGTAACGTCATAAAAGCGTGGGATAAGGCTTACAAACGCGGTTTTTCCGCAGCCTGTCGCGCCCATGACCGCTATTGTTTCACCCTTGTTTATTTTAAGGTTAATGCCGTTTAGAACCTTCTGATCACTGCTTGGGAACGCGAACGACACATTGCGAAATTCTATTGTTCCCTGCGTATCCGTATTGCCGTCAAAGCTGCCGTCTTTAAGCTCCGGCTCACTGTTTAAGACCTCCTTGACACGCTTCCATGACGCCGCACCCTTTGTGATATTCTGAAACAGCATAACCAGCATAAGAATACCGTTAAGAAGCTGAGTTGTATATGTAATTGCCGCCATGATCGCGCCGGGGGTTGCCGTACCGCTGCCGACCTGGAAAAAGCCCGTAAACAGGATAATCACAACGACCATATACATAAGCATATTCATAACAGGATTCATAAACGCGAAAATCACCAGAACGCGGAGCTGCGTTTTTATCAGCTCATCATTTGCTTTGCCGAAACGTATTTTTTCATAGACCTCTCTAACGCATGCCTTTATAATACGTATTCCCGCAACATCCTCCTGCATTATGGCGTTAATTCTGTCAAGCTGCGACTGGAGCTTTGTAAGCAGCGGACCTGCCTTGAACAGGCAGAACACCATACATCCGAGAATAAACGGAAAGGCGCACAGTACTATAAAGCCGAATTGATGATTTAACCGGAACATAAAGAAAATGCTTCCCGCCATCAGCATCGTGGTACGAATCATGCCGCGGACAAACTGTGATACAAAATTCTGAACCTGTGTAATATCGTTCGTAACACGGGTTACCAGAGAGCCTGTTCCGAAACGGTCTATCTGCGGGAAGGAGAAGGTCATGATATTGCGGAAGCAGTCCTTGCGTATCTCGTTTCCGATATTCTGACCCGTCATATGCACAAACACGTTATTCAGTGATCCGCACAATCCGCCGAATATTACAAGTACGATCATGATAAGTCCGACAGTCAGGATCAGATGAAGATCTCCGACTCCGTTATTATTCAAGCCTAAAACGCCCTCATCGACAATGCGGCTCATAAAGCCCGGCTGAACCAGATCCATCAGCACCTCGCCGACCATGAACAGACCGGCAAGAATTGCAAAATGAAGGTATCTTTTCACATATTTCCACATACGGAATTTTCACCTCTGCTATTGTCATATGTCGCCGTGATGCTCATGATGACCGTGATGACCGTGCGGCCCGCCCTTGCCGCGCTCCCCGTGATGTCCGACTCTTTTCGGGTAACGGCTGTCCCAGTCCTCGCGCAGCCTTTCCAGAAGCGCCAGTAAAGAGAGCTTTTCCTCGTCCGACAGGGATGAGAACATTTCCCGATAGCGTGTCCGGCGCTGACCGGCGGCTTCCTCCGCCAGTGTCTTACCTGTCTGAGTAAGCTGTATATCGGCTGTGCGGCGGTCTGTCATGCTTTCCGTGCGCTGTATAAGTCCCGCCTTTTCCAGCTTTCCTATAACCTCGCTTGCGGAGCCGGGCTGAATGCCCAGTCTTTCGGTTAATTCGCGCTGTGTCATTCCGCCGTTTTCGTGTAAAATGATCAGTATTCGTTTCTGACTGCCCTTTCCCTCCGAAAGCGAATGAAGCGTATGACCGAGGTCGCGCAGATTCATAATAAGCTTGTTATCGGTATTCAGCTTATCATAATTCTCCGCGGCGAAAAACTTTCTTTTGTCGTGGTGATGCTCGTGTCCTCGTTCGATAACGCCGGTACGGGCATAATTTTCTCCACGCTCGCAGTGCGGCTCGCTCAAATTACAATGACGCCCGCAGCAAGGGCAATATTTATTTTCCTGCATATATAAAACCTCCTGTAGAAAAGCATATAATAAAATATCAAGGCACCTAAACATTAGGTACCTTGATATTTTATCACGGCAAATTATATTTGTCAAGGGGTATTATATATTTTTGTAAAATAAAAATACGCATACCGCAAGGCGATATACGCATTTAATTATAGCACGTCACCGGCAAAATAGCATTCCCTGATGTAATCTCTCGGCTGATAGAAAAAGTCGGAATTATAGTTTGAAATGCTGTCGCTTATCCATGAGGAATATACCTCAAAAAGGGTATTAACAGTATCATCCTCCATAACATCCTCAATAAGGCGTTCGTATACCTTTCCTATCGACCAGTAGTCGGGAACCTCATATCTGCACTTTGAAATATTATCATAATTGCCCTCAGGAATATTGCATAAATTTATAAATTCATCGGCGACCTTTGCAATAGGCTCGCAGTGGAGAACATCGGCATATTTATAAATACGTTTTATAGTTTTTTCGCCCAGCATTCTGACAACATCACCGCGTTTCTGCTTCTGCTTTCTGCCTATATACTCTATTAAGCTGCATGTGAAAAACAGATCATTGTCATTCTTCATCAGTTATCTCATATCCTTTCAGAAATTTAAGAGTTGTAAGAGCCTTTGCCGTATGAAAGCTTATCTGATGTGTCGGTTTTTTGAATTTTGCAAGCTCCCAGAAGGCAGCGCGGCTGATCCTTTCGTCCACAAAATCCTGAATATAGTTAAATATCGTGTCATTTGCCATAGGTCCTTCAACTATATCATAATCATGCGGTATTCCCTGTCTGCATTTAACTATAAAATTAAGCCATTCCTCAGTCATTTCGGGAAATGCTTTGATTTTCAGCCGATTGTCCGGTGTATAAATATATTCATTCATCATTCCAACGCCCGTATATCGTATAGCCCACCGTTTCGCCTGTTCGGGGAAAAGCGTGCAGTAAAATCCGAAATAAAAGTCTTTATTATATCTTGCTATGCGTATTTCTGGAAATTCAACAAGCTCCTTGCTTCCGTGATATAAAATTATTTCACTCATTGTATCACTGCTTTCTACATTTCTGATACCACTATTTTAACATATAAATTTATTAAAAGCAACTTCTAATTAAAATTTTCTTGATATTACTTACAGTCCGATTGCAGGGATATGGTGCAGAGTATAATGAACCGGGCTTTTATTGTAACAGACGGTTTATATGATTCAGAATTAACAGCTGATCGCTGTCGTCTAATTGTTTCAAGCCTTCAACTGCCTTTTGTATTAACTCAGGATTTGATACCTTATCATCAAAAAACTCTGAGGGTGTTATACCAAAATAATCGCATATTGCAAACAGTTCTGTAAGCGGCGGCAGTGATTTTCCAGATGATATATTGTAAATATATCCCCTGCTGTGTCCTAAATCATAGCTCATTTGATATTCTGAAACCCCTTTTTGCAAACGCAGTTGAGTAATTCTGTTTCTGACAAATTTTTCATCCATTGCGGTTCACCTCTGTTATTATCATATAATAAACTTAGTGAAATATACTCAAATATTATATGTTATTTTGATTGAAAAATCAAATATACAATGATTTTATATAAATAAAAAACAAATAATATTAGATTTTAACATTTATTAATTGTGCTATAAGAGGAGGCAATAAATGAAAATAAAGACAGTGTGTTTTACAGGGCATAGGATGATAAAACTAACAGCGCACCTAAGACTGAGATTGTATAATACGCTTGAAGCGCTGATAAAACAGGGTACAACCGATTTCTATACAGGCGGTGCTTTAGGGTGGGATTCACTTTGCGCACAGGTGGTTGTCGAGCTCCGCAGACAATACCACAATATAACACTTAATCTCATTCTGCCTTGCTCAGAAGAAGAACAGACAGCAAAATGGAACGATGAACAAAAACAAGTATACTATGAGATTCTATCCCTTGCAGACAGCGTAGAATATGTATCAGACCATTATTGGAATGGATGTATGAAAAAACGCAATGCCCGGCTTGTAGAATGTGCTGACTACTGCGTGTGCTATTACGACAAAAGAAAAAGTACAAGCGGAACAGGACAAACCGTTCGAATGGCACAAAGAAAAGGAATAGAAATAATTAATCTTGCGGAATAGCAGAAAACGGTAATTTAAAATGCGTATAACACAAATGATTTAATTCATAAGTGTTATACGCATTTTAATATTTATGTTATACCTTTTCAACGCCGAGATTTACCTTTTCGCCGTTGATGTTCCATTCCTTGGAATTAGCGCAGTCTGTGTCGAATACAAGCTCATCCGCCAATACCTGACTTCTGATATATTCGCCGTTGCGGGTGAATATGCCGCTTATCTTCGCGTTGCCCGAAAGATATACGCGGATGTGGTCCATAACCTCAAAGCCGCTGTCCTTTCTCATGTTCTGAAGCTTTGAAACGAGCTCTCTTACGAAGCCTTCCTCGATAAGCTCATCGTTAAGCTTTGTTTCAAGCACAACCGTGATCGCGCCGTCCTGGTCGGTCACATAGTCGTCGGACTTAACGGTTTCGATGAGAAGATCCTCCGTTGAAAGCTCCTCCGCATTTCCCGCAACCTCGATCGTAAGCGTGCCCTTTTCATTGATTTCAGCCATAGCCTTTGCTCCGTCAATATTTGCGAGGATTTCGCGAACCTCGTTAATGTTCTTGCCGAAGCGGCGGCCGAGGGTTCTCAGCTGCGGCTTGAAGCTGTAGGATGCGAACTGTGAAACATCGTCAACAAATTCAACCTTCTTGATGTTAAGCTCTGTCTTTATAATATCCTTATAGAACTCCTTAAGCTCTGTATCAGCCTTAACATAGATAGCGTTAAGCGGCTGACGGCTCTTAAGTCCCGAGGTGTTTCTGCACGCGCGTCCCAATACAACTATATCAAGAACCTCCGCCATGCTGTCCTCAAGCTCCTTGTCGATGAGCTTTTCATCAGCCTCAGGGAAGTCACAGAGGTGGATGCTTTCCGGAGCTGACGGATCGATTGACTTAACAAGATTCTGATAAATATCCTCCGTCATGAACGGGATCATCGGAGCCGCTGCCTTACACAGTGTTACGAGCGAGGTGTAAAGCGTCATGTACGCGTTGATCTTATCCTGCGTCATTTCCTTTGTCCAGAAGCGCTGACGCGAAAGGCGCACATACCAGTTTGACATATCGTCAACAAGCTTGTCGAGAACCTTTGTTGTCTCTGTGATCTTGTAGTTGGCGAGATTGTTGTCAACCTCCTTAACAGCCGAATTGACGCGTGAGAGCATCCACTTATCCATTACGGAAAGCTTGTCATATTCAAGCTTGTACTGTGTCGCGTCAAAGCTGTCAATATTTGCGTAGAGCACGAAGAACGCGTAGGTATTCCACAGAGTACCCATGAATTTTCTCTGCCCCTCTGTAACAGCCTTGTCATAGAAACGGTTCGGCAGCCACGGAGCCGAGTTGGAATAGAAGTACCAGCGAACCGCGTCCGCGCCGTGTTTTTCGAGCGCCTCGAACGGGTCTACAGCGTTGCCCTTTGACTTTGACATTTTCTGACCGTTTTCGTCCTGAACAAGACCGAGAACGATTACGTTCTTGTACGGAGCCTGATTAAAGAGGATTGTCGATTCCGCAAGCAGCGAATAGAACCAGCCTCTTGTCTGGTCAACCGCCTCACTGATGAAGTCGGCGGGGAAGTTTTCTTTAAATATTTCCTCATTCTCAAACGGATAGTGCCACTGAGCGAACGGCATTGCGCCCGAGTCGAACCAGCAGTCTATAACCTCCGGTACTCTGTGCATTTCGCCGCCGCAGTCAGGACACTTGATCGTAACAGCGTCAACGAACGGACGGTGAAGCTCTATATCATCGGGACAGTTGTCCGACATTTCCTTTAGCTCAGCTATTGAGCCTACAACATGACGCTTTCCGCAGGAGCATTCCCATACGTTAAGCGGAGTACCCCAGTAACGGTTACGGCTGATACCCCAGTCCTGAATGTTTTCAAGCCATGAGCCGAAGCGTCCCTCACCGATCGTCTTAGGTATCCAGTTGATGGTCTTGTTGTTTCTTATCATATCGTCCTTAACGGCGGTCATCTTGATGAACCATGTGTCGCGCGCGTAATAGATAAGCGGCGTGTCACAGCGCCAGCAGAACGGATAGCTGTGCTCAAACTTAGGCGCGTTGAAGAGAAGTCCTCTTTCGTCAAGATCCTGCAAAACGAGCTTATCAGCGTCCTTACAGAATACGCCCGGCCACTTTGTTCCCTCTGTAAGACAGCCCTTGCCGTCAACGAGCTGTAAGAACGGAAGGTCATATTTGCTGCCGACCTTTGAGTCGTCCTCACCGAAGGCGGGCGCGATATGAACGATACCTGTACCGTCTGTAAGCGTTACATAGCTGTCGCAGGTCACATAGTATGCCTTTTCCTTAATGCTCTCCTGCTCATAAAGACCTGTATACTTCTTTCCTTCAAGGTCTGTTCCGACATAGGTTTCTACCACCTCGACCTCGGCATCCTTGAAGTTTGACTCAACAAGCGCCTCGGCGAGAATGAAATATTCGTCATTAACCTTGATCTTTACATAGGTTTCAACCGGATTTACGCAGAGCGCAACGTTTGACGGAAGCGTCCACGGAGTTGTTGTCCATGCGAGGAAGTATGTGTTTTCCTCACCCTCAACGGCAAACTTGGCTGTAGCCGAGCGCTCCTTGACGTCCTTATAACCCTGAGCAACCTCGTGTGATGAAAGCGGAGTTCCGCAGCGCGGGCAGTACGGTACGATTTTGTGACCCTTGTAAAGGAGCCCCTTTTCCCATATCTGCTTTAACGCCCACCATTCCGATTCTATAAAGTTGTTGTCGTATGTGATGTACGGGTCGTCCATATCGGCCCAGAAGCCGACTGTTGAGGAGAAGTCCTCCCACATCCCCTTGTACTTCCATACGCTTTCCTTACACTCATGGATGAACGGCTCAAGACCGTATTCCTCGATCTGCTCCTTGCCGTTAATGCCGAGCTTCTTTTCAACCTCAAGCTCAACCGGAAGTCCGTGTGTGTCCCAGCCTGCCTTTCTTATGATCTTCGCGCCCTTCATTGTATGGTAACGCGGGATCATATCCTTGATAACTCTTGTTAAAACATGACCGATATGCGGCTTGCCGTTCGCGGTCGGAGGACCGTCATAGAATGTGTAAACGGGTCCCTTCGCTCTTGTGTCAATACTTTTCTGGAATATGCTGTGATCCTTCCAGAACTGCTCGATCTTCTTTTCGCGCTCAACGAAATTAAGATTGGCATCAACCTTCTGATAAGTGCTCATTGGTATTTCCCTCCTGTAAAAAATAAGCCTTGTCCGGGATTAACCAAGACAAGGCGTTAAAATGCTTTGTTATACCACTTGTTTAATCTGCGTACCGTCATACGCGCTCCCGTAACGGCGGAGATCCCGGCGCGGCTTAATTGCATAATGCTTTCAGCCTTGCAGCTCGGAAGTGATTTTCAACGGATTTTACTCGCGTCCGGTCTTGCACCATCACCGGCTCGCTTTGCGCTTTCATATCCGCCTACTGTCTTCGTCTGCGCTTTTGATTCGATTTTCGCAAATATTATATTACAATTTTATTTGAATGTCAATAGCTTTTACAAATAAATTCAAATTCTTCGTCCGTAAGCTCCATATCAAAGGCAATTGCGGAATCTCTTACATGCTCCGGCGTGGACGGGCTGAGAACGGGACAGGTGAGCATGGGATGATGAACAAGCCATGCAAGGGCAAGCTGCGCAACTGTACAGTTTTTCTCTGCCGAAAGCTTTTCCATTCTTGCAAGCATTGCTCTGTTTTCCTCGCAGTCATATTCTGCCGCCGTGTCACCGCCCAGAACCTCGCTTATTGTTTTATTTTCATAGGTTTTGTATTTTCCCGAGAGATAGCCGCGGGCAAGGCTTGAATATGCGATGATCGGCATATTATGAGCGATATACCATTCTCTTGCTTCTCTGCCTTGCTTACCGGAAATATAAACACCGCCGCCCCAAGGGTCACAAAGCTGCTCCGCGGCGCTGAAGCCGGGGCTTGAAGCTGCAAAGCCGCTCATATTGTGAGAATAAGCATATTCGTTCGCTTCCTCAATTCTTTTATGCGTCCAGTTTGACGCGCCGAGTACAAGTATTTTTCCATCTGCCTTTAATTCGTTCAGAGCTTCGATAAGGGGAGCGACAGGCTTGCTTTCATCATCGCGGTGAAGCATATATATGTCGATGTAATCCGTGCCGAGCAGGCTTAAGGAAACCGCGATATCCTCCTTTATGTCCTCCGGTGTAACTCTCTTTCTCGTTTCGCTGTGATGGCAGCCCTTAGTGATAATGTTCAGGCTTTCGCGGTCACCGCGTTCTGCAAGCCACCGTCCCAACACCTCCTCGCTTTTTCCGTAGACCCGGGCGGTGTCTATAGTATTAACACCCGCGTCAATTGCCGCGTCAAGAGCGTCACTTATATCATTTCCATCTGCAATTTTTTTAAAGGCTGTTCCGAAAACCATTCTTGAAACAGGATTTTTTAATCCCGGCATTTCAAAATATTTCATATGGCAACTCTCCTCTCTGTAGTATATAATTGTATTCATTATATCATGAACGGTATAAAATTACAAGATGAAAATAACTGACCTGTAAACGGGACAGCAAGTAAAATTATATTGACAGCGCGCCGTTGATTCGTGTATAATTGACATATAGCGAGGTGAGTGAAATGCCGGTAAAAATAGTAACGGGCAATATCGGCTCGGGCAAGACCGCATATTGCGTTGATGAAATGAGAAAAAAGCATGAGGCAGATCCCGGGCGTAAATGTATTATGCTTGTTCCGTCGCATTATTCGCATGAAACGGAAAAAATGCTGATAGATGAATTTGGCGGAACGGGTCTTAATAATATAGAGGTAACATCCTTTGAAAAAATGGCGAGGGAGCTGCTTTCGGGGACAGAAAACAGGCTTGCGGCGCCGGGTAAGCAGTCGCTTATCTGCCGCGCGGTGGAGCAGTGTCTTAGAGAGCTTGAAAAGCGGAGAGATGAATTTGACGCAAAGCTTATCGCGGCAGTGAGCAAGCAGGGCTTTCTGGAGGTTGCGCAGTCGCTTATAAGCGAGCTACACCGCTATGTCGTAACCGGAAAAGAGATAAGAGAGCGCGCGGAGCAGACAGAGGAAGGTATTCTTAAGCAGAAGCTTGAAATTACCGCTATGATTTCGGATAATTATGACGCGCTGCTAAACGCGACAGATTATGTCGACAGTGACGAGGATCTGCTGCGGTTGGCAGAGGTTGCGGGAAAAAGCGTTAATGAAAATACAAGCATCTGGATGGATAAATTCGATGAGCTTCTGCCGCAGCAACTCCAGGTTTTAATGTCCCTTATAGACGGCGGAGCCGATATTGCAATAACCTTCAACACCTGTGATAATGAGGAGGACACCTATTACGGAACGAGGGCGGCGATATCGGCAATTGCCGGATATACGGATGTAAAGACAGTACATCTTGAAGGCGGCATGGAGCATCTTAAAAATGCGCCGGATCTGAAATTTCTGTTCTCAAACTGGTTTGACAGGGCAAGGTATGGCGGAGCTGTGGAAAATGCCGAGATATTTGAGGCGAGAGACGCGTATACGGAAATCGAGCACATCGCCTGCCGCATACTTGATTTTGTGCGTGAGGACAAATACCGTTTCAGAGATATTTCCGTTATATGCGGCAGACCGGACAGCTACAGCCATATAATAGAGGCGATATTTGACGAGTATGAAATTCCGTATTATTCGGATGAAAGGCTTTCAATCGCCGAGCATCCCATCGCTATGCAGATACTTTCGCTGTTTGACGTGATAGAGAATAACTGGAGCTACAGCTCAATGTTTGAATATCTGCGCGCGGGCTTTGTTTATACTGCTGTAAAGGGTAAAAACGGCGGCAGACGGTACAGAAGGGTGCCGTCGGATAAAATAGATATACTTGAAAACTATGTTCTCAAATACGGCATACGCGGCAAAAGCATGTGGTGTCGCTCATGGATTGAGGGACAGAAAAATGTTATAGACGAGGCCTTCGGGGAGGGAGAGAAAAAAGCAAAGGCGGCTGATACGGAAATGGACGCTCTGCGGGAGATACTCATAAAGCCTGTGGTTGCTTATTGTAACGCTGTAAAAGAGGCGGAAACTGTCACAGATTACTGCTGCGCGCTGTATCGGTTCCTTGAGGACATTAATTTATATAACGGTCTTAAAGCGGAGCTGCTTGCAATGGCGATGAACCGCGCAACGGCGGACGCGCAGCGCTTCGGGCAGATATGGAATCTTGTGCTGGATGTTCTCGATCAGGTCAATACTGCCTTGGGGACATATAAGGTTACACATGAGGAGTTCTGCGGATATATACGAGCCGCGATGACTCAGTGCCAGATAAGGACGGTGCCGTCGGGCGTTGACCGCGTTTTCATAGGCTCGGTTGAGAAGAATCAGTCCGTAAATCCAAAGATTATTTTTATGGCGGGAGCCGTTTCCGGGACATTCCCGTCGGAAAGCGCGATTGAGGGCTTTCTGTCAAACGCGGACAGGGAATATCTTGCGGAGAATAATATTAATCTCGCGCCGGTAACCGCAAAGAGAAACTCAAAGCTTCATAACAGCGTGTATAAGGCTTTAAGCGCCGTTACCGATAAGCTCTGCATAAGCTATCCGGTTCAGACCCCGGACGGCAAGGGCTGCCGCGCGGCTCAGACGGTTATTGATATACGGGAAAAGCTGCCGGGGATACGCGTATATAATGATATTCTTGTGCCGCCGGAGGAGGAAAAGCGGATGTTTATTTCCTCGCCGAAAGCAACGCTTCATAAGCTGCTAATACATCCTAAAGCGCATCCGCTCTGGACGCACGTTAACGAATGGTTTGACGAGCACGGAGAATGGAGAAACAAGCTGTTTACAGTCAACAGGACGCGATATAATTATGCAGACAGGGTTATATCCTTAAATCCCGATTTGTCGCATGAGCTTTATCGTGGACAGATAATGTACAGCGCTACAAGGCTAAATTCGTATGCCGAATGTCCGTTCAGATACTTTCTGCAGTACGGACTTTGCGCAAAGGAGCGGGAGGAATGGGAGCTTAACGCCGCTGATACCGGCAGCTACGCCCATGAAATAATCCGCCGCTTTTGTGAGCGTATAGATAATGATGAAGGTCTTGACTGGAGCAGTGTTGATGATGATACCTGTACCCGAATCGTTGATGGGATCGTGCAGGAAACTCTGGAGCGTATAAACGGCGCGGAGATCAAGGACAAGGAGCGCACCGCGGATATTTTCAGGCGCATGGGAAGGACCGTAAAGGAGGCGGCAAAAACCGTGCGGAGAAGTATTGCCGCAGGAGATTTTGAGATTGCGGCATATGAAAAGAGGATAAACACTCCGGTGACGGATAAGGTAGGAGTAACGGGCATAATAGACAGGCTTGACGTGTGCCGTCATGACGGCGTGAATGAATACAGGATAATAGATTACAAAACGGGCAAACAGGAATTTAAGGTGTCGGAGATATATAACAGGTACGATATGCAGCCTGTAATATATGCAATGGTAATGCGGATGCTTGATGATGAGGCGATGATATCGGGGATGTATTACAGCAGGGTGCGCAACGATTACGCCCACATAAAATCAACGAGCCGTGATTCAACCGCCCAAACTGATCTAAAAAAGAACACGGAGCTTAACGGAGTGACCTTCGTTGATACTGATGCAAATGGGGACATAAAACAGGAATCGCTTGATAGAGTTGAATCCGAATTTGCGAGAATGGACGGAAGCCTTTTCTTCGGAAGGAAGCTTGAAATAGGCAAGAATATTCAGGACAGGGAAGCGGGGGAAAGACTGATTGAGCTTGTTCGTGACAATGTAATTTCTATGGATAAGGAAATAAGAGACGGCAATATCGGAATTTCACCGCTTGTTATGGACAGTCAGCATAATGCCTGCACATACTGCGCCTACAGCGCGGTATGCAAATTTGACGAAAAGCTTTCGGAAAAGCGTCCTATCAAGGAAAAGGACAATGAGGTATGGAAGCTCTTGAAGGGGGATGAGTAAATGGAATGGACACAAGAACAGGAGCGCGCGATACACACACCTACGGGGACGGGAAACATACTTGTTTCGGCTGCTGCGGGATCGGGAAAAACCGCGGTTTTGGTTGAGCGTATACTTCAGAAGATAATCAGAAACGAAGCGGCGATAGACCGGCTGCTTGTTGTGACCTTTACAGAGGCTGCCGCGGCGGAGATGCGCGAAAAAATCATAAAGCGTCTTACAAAGGAAATGGATAATCCGTCAAACAGTGAGGGACAGATAAAGCTGCTCAAGCGTCAGGTGCAGCTTGCCCAGACTGCGGATATAATGACAATAGACGCGTTCTGCAACCGTGTGGTTCAGAACAATTTCCATGTTCTCGGCGCCGACCCGGATGTAAGCATAATAGATTCGGCGATGGAGGAGCTTTTGCGCGAGGAGGCGATGGAAAGCTTATTTGCGCGGATGTATAAAAACGAGAATACAGAGGAGCATGCCGCGTTTGAAAGGCTCATTGACGTCTACGCGTCAAACCGTGACGACAAAGGTCTGGCAAAGATAATTCACTTTGTATATAAATTTGTAATGTCCTTTGCGGACCCTGCGGGATGGCTGGACAGCGCCGCGGAAAATTACAGGCTGCCGGTATCGGAAATGCCTGTTGCCTTATACTATGAGGAGGTTTCAAGGCGCGCCGCGGCAAGATGTGCCGCAAAGCTTGATGAATTTATCGGAGACGCAAAAGATGAAAATCTGCTCGCATATGCAAGGGAGCTTAAATCGGTCGCTGCTTCAATCAGGGATGCCAAGGATTGGGATGATATTTACGAAATATATGACAGGCTTTTTAAAAAGAAGAAGGGGAAGCCTAAAATTGTAAGCATTGTTCAGACACAGCCGGAGGCAAAGGAGCCGGAAAATAAACAGGAGCAGGAGCGGCTTAGATTTATACGTCAGGAGCTTATTGACAGCCTTAATGACGGAATAACAGTAAGCCGAGGCGCGTTTGAAGAAGCCTGCGACAGCGGCTTGCTTTATGAGGAAGCGAGCGATCTCGTATGGCTCGTAAAGGAATTTATGAAGGAATATGCCGCGCTGAAGGATAAGAACAGTGTGCGCGAGTTTTCCGATATTGAGCATATGACATATGAGCTGTTCCATGACCATGAGGGCATAAGAAGCATTTACTCTGATAAATACGATGAAATTCTAATAGACGAATATCAGGACACGAACGGCTTGCAGGATGCTATATTCAATATGATCTCCCATAATAATATATTCATGGTCGGCGATCTGAAGCAGAGCATTTACCGTTTCCGCGGCGGAGACCCCTATATTTTCAGAGATAAAAGCGATAAATATATGATGGGTGAGTCAGAGGACAAAAAGCTTGTGCTTTCTCAGAATTTCAGAAGCCGCAGGGAGATACTTAACAGCGTAAATGATGTTTTCGGGTGTATAATGAGCCGTGAGGCGGGTGACGTTGAATACACCGGAACCGAAAGAATAGTGAGATTAAAGGACTATTATCCTAAGCCGGAAACCGACCTCAAATCCGAGCTGCATTACTTAATGGTGAGAAACAGCGCCGAAACGGACAAGGGCATGGAGGAGATCAGATTTACGGCGGATAAGATCAAGGAGCTGCTTGAATCGGGAGCGAAGGTATATGACAAGGACACGGGACAGCTGCGCCCAATCAGAAAAAAGGATATTGTAATCTTACAGAACTCCGTAAAAAGCAACGGTGAGGATTTTGTCAAGGCGCTTTCGGACAGAGGTATCGATGCGTTTACTGAAACGGAAACCTTTTTCAGCCGCCGAGAAATCAATGTAATGCTCTCCCTGATTTCGGTTATAAATAATGCGCGTCAGGATATTCCCCTTCTGGCGGTTATGCGCTCGCCTATAGGCGGGTTTACGGAGGATGAGCTTGCGCGAATAAGGCTCAGCGCGCCTGAGTCGGACAATTTTATAAGCGCGGTGCGTTCCTTTGCCGCAACGGGCGGACTGCGGTTAAATAAAGCAAAATATATTTATAAGGGACAGAAAACTAACGCTGATTTAAAAAAGCGTGACCGCAGGACTTTGACAAAAAAATGCTATGCGTTTATTGAAAATCTGAAACGCTGGAGAGGTTATGTCCGCAGCAAGTCCGTCGCGCAGCTTATATGGACAATTTATGAGGAAACATATTTTTACGATATGATGGGCGCGATAGAGCAGGGCGAGGAGGCGCAGTTCAATCTGAGACTTCTCTATGAAAGGGCAAGGCAGTATGAGAATGCCGGCTTTAAAGGCTTGTTCAATTTTATAAAATATATTGAGCAGATAGAGGGCAGTGACGAGGATCTTGGAGGAGCCAAGCTTATCGGTGAAAATCATGATGTGGTAAGGATCATGACTATCCATAAGAGCAAGGGACTGGAATTTCCGTATGTGTTTGTATGCGGCGCGGGAAAGAAATTCAGAACTGCGGAGGACGTTTCTATAATAAGGCTGCATAAGGAGCTCGGCATCGGTCTGCCGTATATTTATTATGATGAGCATTACACAAGGGACACTAAAATTAAGGAGACCATAGCTCAGATAAATAAAAATGAGCTTACAGCCGAAAGAATGCGTCTTTTGTATGTCGCGCTGACCCGCGCAAGAGAAAAGCTGTATGTTATCGCAAGCGTTAATACAGGAGAGGATGTAACGGAAGAAGCGCTGAATGATACATGGAAAAGTAAGCTGTCGTATGGGAAAATGCTGCCGTCTGTCGCATTGACCGCAAGAGGCTTTTTCGATTGGATGTGCCCTGCCGCGTACGCGTCGCCAGAAACATGGAGGCTTGTATATCACGATATAACAGCCGCGTCACAGGACGAGGAGCCGAAGGAGGACGAGGAGCAGGAAACCTTTGAAGACAGTCCCGAGCTTCGCAAAGCGGTGTATGAGATACTTGATTACAGCTATCCGTACAGTGAAAGCAGCACCATTCCTTCAAGAGCCTCGGTAACCCAGCTGAAGGAGCTTACAATTGAGCGTATGAGCGCGGAGGACAGCGCGCCTGATACTCCGGTGTATGAGCCGGACAGCAGAAGGACCGCGAACGCGAATGATATGGCGGATCTGATGTTTTCACCGCTTCATCCCAAGCCTGCGTTTATGCGCGAAAAAGGTGACAAGCCGGCAAACGAAATAGGCACGCTTTATCATCTTGTCATGTCGGAGCTTAACCTTGACATTATCCGTAAAAAGGGCGCGGACTGCGTAAAGGACGGAATAGAAAGGCTTGTGCGCGAGGAGAAAATCGCGGAGGAGGACGTTAAATATATCGACATTGAAAAAATAAAGGGATTTTATGAGAGCGATATAGGAAAACGCCTGTTGAGTTCGACTGAAATTCACCGCGAGCAGCCGTTCCAGATAAATATTCCGGCAACGGAATATGACCCGTCGCTTGCGGCTGAATACGCGGAGGAAAAGCTGATACTTCAGGGAATAATCGACTGTTATTTCAAGGAGGCGGACGGCTATGTGCTTCTCGATTATAAGACCGATAAGGTCAGAAATAACAAGGAGGAAATCCGCAGAAAATACGATAAGCAGCTTGAGCTTTACAAAACGGCGATAGAGAGCCTTACTGGCAGAATGGTAAAGGAAAGCGTGCTGTATCTGTTTGATATAGGAGAGACAGTATAAAAACCGTTTATTATATCATTGCACAGTATGTGCAAAACATTGACTTTGCACATAAAATATGCTACAATGAGTATAATAGAGTAAAGGAGTTGATTTTATGGCTACAACCAATGTAACTATACGAATGGATAAAGCATTGAAACAACAGTCAGAGGAGCTTTTTAGTGCTTTGGGCTTAAATCTGTCAACTGCAATAGGTGTTTTCTGCCGTCAGGCAGTGCGACAGGGAAAAATCCCGTTTGAGCTTGCCGTAGATAAACCTAATTCTGAGACAATAGCTGCCATGCAGGAGGTCGATGATATGCTGAGCGGAAAAATCCCGGCAAAAAAATTTTCTGATATAGATGAGTTGTTTGAGGATTTGGATTCATGAAATATGAAATTGAATATTCATCGAGATTTAAAAAAGATTATAAGCTTATCAAAAAACGCGGATATGATTTATCACTGTTAAGACAGGTTGTCACTATGCTTGCCAATGTAGAAAAGCTGCCTGAACGATATTATGATCATGATTTGAAGGGAAATTATGCGGGGCATAGGGAATGTCATATAACGCCTGATTGGCTTTTAATTTACAAGATCGAAAACGATATACTTGTATTAGGTATTACCAGAACCGGAACTCACAGCGATTTATTCTGATTAGGGGCAGAGAGGAGGTTCTGTTATCTCAGTGGACTGTTGGATATAGTATCAAAAAATAACAAGACAATAGAACCGTCCCCTTGTCTGAGATATGCTATATAACCCAAAACAGCGGGGGCGCATATCAATCCGTGAGCTATGCAGAGAAAAAGAGTAAAAAAATACTGAATATTGCCTAAATTAAAAGCATATATATGCTTTTGACTAAGTTTTCTATAGTCAATGCAATGAAGAAAACTTAGTCAAAAGAGGTCTTAACCGCTTGCATTAAGTACTATTAAAATACAGGGTACTTAATGCAAGCTATATAGCGTAAAAAGTTTTTTACACAAAATGGGAGCGCAAAATACGCTCCCATTATTTTTACATACTTTCAACAACCTCAATGCCAAGTAGCGCAAGAGCTGATTTGATAACGGTGCAGGTCGCGTCCACTATCGCAAGGCGCGCCTTTTTTGTTTCCTCATCAACATCGCTGCGCATGATCGGGTTTGTGTTGTAGAACTTATTAAAGGTCTTGACAAGGTTTGTAACATAGCGGTTTACATAGAACGGCTCGTTCTTTGCCGCGGCATCCTTGACCGCGTCACCGAAGGCATTCAGCTGCTTAACGAGTGTATAAGCATCATCGGAAACCGCCTTTGACAAATCCGCGTTGGCAAAATCTATTCCTGCCGCCTTTCTGAGAATACTTCTGCCGCGGGCATAGCCGTACATACAGTACGGAGCCGATTCTCCGTCAAAGTCAAGCATTGTATCCCATGAGAATACGATATCCTTCTCGCGTGAGTTTTTAAGGAAGGTGTAAAGGATCGCGCCGATACCTATCTTCTTTGAAACATCGTCTATATCCTCAACAGCCGAGCCGTTGTTTACGATAATATCTCTTGTCTTTTCTATCGATTCGTTTAAAACGTCCTCAAGGAATACAACATCTCCGTGACGGGTTGACATCGCCTTGCCCGGAAGCTTAACGAGACCAAAGCCGACATGAACACAGTCCTTGCTCCATTCCCAGCCGGCGCGCTTCATTGTTTCAAAAATCTGTCTGAAGTGAAGCGACTGCGGAAGTCCTACAACGTAGATATTCTTGTCAAAGTTATAGGTCCTGTGGCGATAGAGCGCGGCGGCTATGTCGCGGGTCGCGTAAATTGTAGCGCCGTCAGACTTGAGAATAATGCACGGCGGCATATTCATATCCGACAAGTCAACAACCTGCGCGCCGTCGCTCTCAACGAGCAGTCCCTTGTCGCGGAGTATCTGAACAACCTCGTCCATTT
>JBJEIV010000444.1:0-5516 GCA_051877395.1 Candidatus Ornithomonoglobus sp. | reverse complement strand
CTCTGAGTGGATTCTAAAATCCGTACCCTTTTTTTCGCCATCAAGACATACAAGCCATCCTCGGATCGGGTCAATACCCTTACTGTTAATTACATCCGGAACAAAGGTTGTACGCCCGTAATTAGGATCGTTATACGGCTCTGTTGATGGGAGCGGATCCTCCTGCATCATCGTAGGAGGTATTTCACTCGCCATATCAAGCGGAATAGTTTTTCCCATATCGCTTTCGTTGTTGCAGTAAGGACACACTGCATTCTTTGAATCGTCATAAATATGACCGTTAGGACACTGTTGCATTGCCATTTTTAATTCCTTCTTTCTTTTATTTATTAATTACTTTTTTACTGATTTGCAGGCGGCTGCTGACCTCCGGGACCACCCGGACCTCCCGGACCACCCGGACCTCCGGGGCCGCCCGGGCCTCCCGGAGGCATCTGGTTCGGATTCATTGTCGTTACTTCAGGCTCGGAAGCATCTACCTTTGATGTAACCGCCTTGATGTCATTTGTCTCAACAAGGATAGTATTTGTATCCTCATCCCAGTCAATGCTCCTGAGATTAAATATCTGAGTGAAGCTGCGAAGCGGGATATAAATCTGATTGTTTGAGAACATAAGAGGCTTATCCTCCATCATGACATCAGATTTTTTATCACCATTAACAATTATAATATTCTGAAAATCATTCGTAATCGTTGCCTTAATTGTGCCGTTTGAAACGATTGTCTGATGATTCTGCATATCAATAGTTGTACTGAAGCCGAATACATTAGCAAAATCATTTACAGAAATATAGGAAAAATCATTTACATTAAGCATTTTCTGCGGCAGATCAATCTCCTTACCGTCAACAGTAAGCTTACGCACTTCAACCTCGTACTGTGAATATGAATCATATTCAAGAAGCATACCTTGCATTGGCGGCGGCGGTGGCGGATCCTGCTGTGGTTGCGGACTTACGATAAAAATAAATATTATCGCCACAACCACTGCTATGACTACTACACCTGCTGCAATCGCAACCGGAATTGCAATACTCTTCTTTTTCGGAGATGCCGTATACCCGAAGTTGGTGTATTGTGAATTCGGGTAACCGCTTTGCGGATACTGCGAGTTCGGGTAACCGCTTTGCGGATATTGTGAATTCGGGTAACCGCTCTGCGGATACTGCGAGTTTGGGTAACTGCTCTGCGGATATTGTGAATTCGGGTATTGAGAATTCGGATACTGCGAATTCGGATACTGCTGTTCATTGTTCTGATTATTTGTATTATCCATTTCTTCCTCCTTAATTTATATATGCTTTTCACTAAGTTTTCTATAATCAATGCAATGAAGAAAACTTAGTGAAAAGAGGCATTAACCGCATGCATTAAGTAGTATTAAAATACGAAGTACTTAATGCATGCTATATAGTTCTTACTTCAAACATGTTTTCCGGAGCCCCGACATAAAATCTATCACCGCTCCTTAACGCCATCGGAACTGAAGGCATAATTCTTGTTCCGTTTGCTAAATATGTTCCGCATGTTGAATTTCTGTCGCTTACAATATACATATTTGTATGTGGATTGTAAGTCACTACACAATGCATACGGCTTACTCCCTTTGACGAACCCGGGAAAAGCACTCTGCATGAAAGACTGTCTCTGCCAATCATAATTCCACTGTTTGTGACCGTGTAATTCTTTCCGGCATTAACACCGCTCATACCGATAAGCAGATGTTTTCCTCCTGTAAAGGCTATATTCCTTGTATCACGTCGTACCTCCCTATCACACATTACATATGTTCCGGCTATAATGTCATGTAAGGCCTGCTTATTATCATTAAAAAATGCAATCAGGTATCCTATTCCGAAGGTAAGGGATGTAACGAACTTTCCCAGCAAACGCAATACCGATTTGCTGTAGGTTATTCCATAGCCATATTGATCTACAATCATTATTCCCATAACATGCTTTCCGATTGTTGCATGCCATGCTCCGCCTTCAAAGCCGACATAATATCCGATTGAAATCAACGGATACAACCATACTGTAAACATATATCCGCCAAAGCCGGCAATTCCGCTTAAAATCAGTGAAAGTAAAACGGATGCGGCGCTAAGAATAATCCCGTCAATAATCATTGCCAGAAATCTTCCGCCTATATCTGCATAATTTCTCATATAGTCCCCTCCGCATTTATCTCATATAAATCTTGCTCTTTGTAATTGCGTCATGAACAGGGATATTGCTTTTTCCGATAAATGCCGTTATGCTTCCCGCAGTCTTCAGAAAATTCCTTTTTATAGTCATTCCTGCTGAAATTCTTCTTCCATAGGCATCGCCGACATATATTCCGCAGATACATTTACCGGGAGTAGCTTTTAGCGGTGACATTTCAAAAGCACAGTCTACTATGAATTTGAAAATCAGAAAACATATGATTGCCGCCAGAATAGCAGCTCCGCTCATATATTCATACACGTACATGAGCAGTAATACCGGGCAAAAATAAACAACAGCATATATAAGCCAATCCAGCAATTCGGCTCCGAATCGCAGTTTTTCTATTTCTGAGACAGGCTGTCTTGCAATATGTATTTCATTCTGATGATTTGTCTTATGTTTATTTGCAATGTCCTGTATCTGCCTCCTGTCCGTCTGGGGACGCTGAACAACGTTCGTCTTTGCAACTGCCGTATATCCCAGTACAGTTTTCATCTCATTAACATTCTGAAATCTGTCATTTATATTCATTGACATTGCCTTGTCAATTGCATATGTAATCCGATCCGGTAAATCAGGCCTAAGCTGTCTCAAGGGAATAATCATATCATTTGTTACCCTATTTACCGATGGCTCCGGCGCTTTTCCGCTCAGTATATGGTAAAAGGTCGCGCCTAAGCTGTATATATCGGTATACGGTCCCTGCTTTATACTGGTGCCGTACTGTTCTGTGGGAGCATATCCGGCTTTAACTATCATCGAGAGATTACGCTCATTCTGCTCCATTTCATATCTTGCCGAACCGAAATCCAAGAGCTTCACTCTGTTGCTTCCGGTGACAAAAATATTATCAGGTGCAATATCTCTGTGTAAAACCCCCTGTCGATGAACCTCGCCCAAAGCGTCAAGGCATTGACCTAGCAGTGATATTATACTCTGCGGATCAAGTTTCTTTGCAAAGCTCTTTGTGTATCTTCTGAGATCAACACCGTCACAATATTCCATTACATAATACGCCGTTCCGTTGGCGGAAAATGAATCATAAACATCTATGATGTTTACATGATGGAAGTTTCTCAGCATATCAGCTTCTTCGCGGAATCGCTTGATCCCGTATTTAAACAAATCTGCCCTGCTCTCATTGACTATTATATTCAGTTTGCCCTTCGAGCGGAACGCGGTATTACTGGGCATAAATTCTTTTACGGCACATATACCGCCGACCTTTATATCAAAGCATTTATATGTAATACCAAATCCGCCCACGCCCAGAGGAACACCAACTATATAATTACCGTTCAGCAGTGTTCCTAGGGGCAGACAATTCCCGTAATCGTTAAAATTACTGACAGAGAAGCCACATTTTGAGCATTTATGCTCGTTGGGTTGTTTTTCGCAAAAACAATTCAAGCATAAATTGTTATAATTCATTTATAACACCTCTCCAATTACGGTTGTTTATTAATATCTTATCTCAAACATATTCTCAGGCGCTGCAAGATAGAACTTTGCTCCTGACTTGAGCATTGTCGGTGTATTCGGTATAAGCTTATTTCCGTTAACAAATGTTCCGTAGCTTGACTTAAGATCCGTTATGTAGCAGACCTTACCGTCATATGTGATCTCACAATGAACACCGCTTATACCCTTTGTATTAACAGGGAACGATATTGGGCACTTCGCTGAATCGCGGCCTATCTTTGCGCTTCCCGATATGTTGAATGTTTTTCCGTTAAGATATCCGTTTATAGCAACAAGTCTTGCTGACTTTTTCGGGGCTACCGGAGCTATCGGAGCAGTCACATTTGCCGACGGAGCTGCTTCTGACGGTATCTGATTCTGAATCACTTCATTTGATGCGCCCTTGCTCTTGCGTACAACAAGGAGTACCACAATAAGAACGATTATAAGAACAAGTACTCCTCCGAGAATACCAAGAAGCAGCGGTGAGATACCGCCATTTCCGACGATATCAACAGCTATCTCTTCCGTGTCTATCGCTTTTATTAGCTCGTCTATTGTGAGCGCATAGCTTGCCATCATTTCGGCGGTGGATTCGTCATATGCGATTTTATTAACCGCCATGCCGATTACTTCGCCCTTGCTGTTTACAATGGGACCGCCTGAATTTCCGTGCTCAAGAACAAGGTCCATAAGATATACCTGCTTCTCATTTACACGATCTGCCTTTTTTATTCCGCCCTTAGTGACTATAATATCCGTAACATCAAATTTTCTATAATCGCTGCCTTCTACACCCACGGCCGGATAACCCAAAGCTGCAACAGTGTCACTCAAGTCTGTTGATGCATACGGGCACAAACGAAGCGCCTCTCTTTCCGTTGTAGGCTCGGGGAGCTTCAGCACTGCGATGTCTTTTTCGGTATCGTAAAACCAGACATTCGCAACCATTGCTTTGTTCGCAGCTGCTGAAAAGTATACTGTAGCCGTATTCGGTACTGTCATATCAGCCTGACCGTAATTTTCAGCCACACAATGACAAGCGGTTGCAATATATTCAACAGGCTTTTTCGGATCTCCTATTGCAAAGCCTGAACCATAACCTGTAGCATCACGGTCCATAATTAAAACAACACCGTTTTTTGCGCTCGCTATGTCTGTAACCTCTGCCGATGCCGGCACTGCCGCCATTGAAGCAACCAGCCCTGTCACAGCAAAAATACTGAGTAGTCTTGCTGCCAAATTAGATTTTTTCATGATAATATCATCCTTTCATGCTCCTTTCAGAGCTTATTTTTATTTTATACCTCAAAGTATACTATGTTAATTTTTCTCACAGCGTATAACCATCGCAGTAAGATTGTCCTGACCGGGAATATTTGCGTCAAGCACTGCCTGTACTATTCGCTCACTGGCTTCCTGCGCTTCATATTCCATAGCTATATCCATCATCTGTTCATTTGAAATTCCGTTATAAATTCCGTCTGAACACAGAATATAGATGTCATCCGGCATAATTTTAAAGCCATAAATTGAATAATCAATCATGCTTATACCGTTTTTCCCAACAAAATTTGTAAGGCTTGCTCTCTGAGCATCAGCGCGCGCCTCTTCTATTGTACCTTCTCCGTCTATGACCTTTCTCAAAAGCGTATTCATGTAGTCATGATCCTCATTGACCTGATATATGCCATGATTTCTGATACAATAAAGTCTGCTGTCACCCACTGTTGCCCAAAAAATTCTGTTTTTGTAAATGTACAATACTACAGCCGTCGCGCCTGCTGTGCTCCGTTAGGACTGCACATACTGTGCGCATACCGATTCATTTACCGCAAGTATC
>JBJEIV010000443.1:0-5539 GCA_051877395.1 Candidatus Ornithomonoglobus sp. | reverse complement strand
TGACTAAGTTTTCTTCATTGCATTGACTATAGAAAACTTAGTCAAAAGCATATAGTTTTGATACATCCCCATTTTAACATTCAAATATTATTCTGTACAGATTAACGTTATCGTCATAAAAAGCATACGCGCCCTCAATATACGAAGCAACCGCGCTTATTTCGGCTATAAGTATACCGTCATCATTAATATAAGGCTCGCCGTTAAGCAGACTTTCCTCTCCGTCCACGCTCATATGAGTGTGACCCTTTTCGAGTTCCATTTTATGTCCCTCTGTTTCAAAAATCAGACGTCCCTTTTCTTTATCATAGGTATATTTTATTCTTCCGGGGTATACGCGGTTTATTCTGTCGAATATATATGCTATGGGACCGTATACAGCGTCATTGAGATATTCCACCTTGATCCCGTGCGTGTCCGCCTCATCGTCATTTATAAGCACCTTACAATAGATCTTATCCTCCGGCGCATACTTCGCCTTATCCGCCGCCGCAATCGGCTCAAAGGCATATTTATTGACACCGTTAAATTCCTCCATACTGTATGCGCTGCGCTGCACGGTGCTCTCTGATAACGCAGAGGTATCGGCAGACACCGATTTAAAGCTTACCACAGCCGCCTTAATCCCCTTCATTTTTGCCGTAAGCCGCAATTCGCCCGGCTCGTCCGCGGCTCTTACAAATACTCTGTTTGTTCCGCACTCCGCATATACATGGTTCTGATGTATCACGCTGTCATGCTGCCCATAGCCGTTATATTTTCCGCTGTTATAGCCGCCTAAGAATTTTCCCTCTCCTTCCAGTTCAAAATCAATTCTCTCATAGCAGCAGGGACATATAAATCCGTTTATATCAAGCACCTCAACATCAAAAAATATTACGTCCTCGCCGTCTGCAAGCAGTCCTCTCTCTCCTGTGTGCGGTGTCAGCCTTATCTTATAAGGCTCCCCCGCGGTATCTATCCTGTCCGATGCAATAAGCTGACCGTCATAGCCGTATGCCCGCGCTTCAATATATCCGGATTGTGTTATATCTATTCCCTCAAACGGGAATATGAAGGTATGCACAGGCTTTTCGCACACTCCTGCAGTTTCTCCGTTAATAATAAGCTCCACCCTCGCCACCGGATAGCTGCCAATAACATACACGGTTTTGTTATACGGATCGCGGTACGAATACTCCCCTGTTTTCTCCCAGAAGCGTCCGTTAAACCGCTTCACCGGATATTTATAGTTATCTCCGCCTGACTGAGGATAGCTCCAATGGCCTAGAATTTTGACCTCAGGAGCCTTATTCTGCATCACCTTAAACACGTCAAAGCTTTGTTTTTTCACCCTCACAGCGTCAACTCTGCCGCTCATACGGGCATTCTCGCTGCCGCTCTGCCGTCCGTGCTGAATTGAATCCGTCCAGCACAGCGCAGCAGCCGCGCTGTAAAGATTTTTTCCTGAAGCGCCGCCAACGCGGTCATTAAAAAACTCCGAATATCCCATAGCGGCGCGTATCGCAAATTCCTCCGCGGTATAGTCATAGACATCAAGTCCGGGCTGTTTCATTCCGCCTTTTCCCGTCCACATACTATCATAATCATAATCCGGCGGCGAAAAATCGTCCCATACACGGCGCGGCGATTCCTCGCGCAGAAATTCCGTTTCGGTTACAGGCATAAGCTCCGACTGAAAACGTCCCGCATGGCGGTTGAGCATTGTTCCGACATACTCCGCTTCTTTTATAACATCAATTGTATTGATAGTTCTGCACCCGATATATCTGCCTCCCGACGGATCAAGCGTCTGCTTAACCAGTCGCATTTCCCTCATGTGGGCGGCATTAACGGCATTGTTGCCGACCTCCCAGAAAATTATTGACGGATTGTTTCTGAAATATATTATAACATCGCGCATAAGCTCAACACGCTGCTTCCACTGTCTGCCGAAGCTCTCGCGCTCCTTATCTCCCGCGGGCTGCGTGCATACAATTCCAAAGCGGTCACAGGCGCGGATATCCGCCGGACACGCCGCAACGTGCATCCACCTTATATGGTTTGCGCTGCTTTCGCGAATAAGCCTTGCGTCAAAATCCTTCAACCAGTCATTTGCCGCGCCCATCGCCGCCCATTCGTTGGACGCGCGCTGCGCGTAGCCGGTGAGCCATACCGGCTCATCATTGATCATAAGTCCGCGCGTATTATCATAAGCGGTTTTTCTGAAGCCTGTTACCGTATCTACCGAGTCAACCGCTTTCCCGTCAGCATAAAGAACCGTGCGGACAGTATACAGATACGGATAATCAACGCGCCATCGCTTGATTTTTTTTACTGTCCCTTTTGATCTTATTAACGATACATCCTTTGAGGCAGTTTCTGTTTGGGGAAGCTTTTCCTCATCATTAACAGGAACATAATGGTCTGCATCCTTAATATACGCTGATCTCGGAGTTATAGACAAGGGCGGCACAGCAGGAAGCGCCGCAGGAGGAATATCCGACCTTTCCGATATTATCCGTGCAATTTCATGTCCCTCATTGTCAATGACAATGCTTTCGGTATATACGCTAATATCTTCGCCGCTTTCATTCCGTACCTCCGCCCATATATTTACCTCAGCAATATCCCTATCAAAGTTATCTGCAAATATATATGTACCAGCTGTCTGTAAATTGGTATACAGCGGTAATGTCAGATAGACCCGTGACTTAATGTGCAGTCTGATATTTTTTGTAAGTCCTCCAACGGCAGGATTAAAATCATTACAATTCCAGAAGAACCCGACTCCCTTATAATAATCCGACGCCGCGCCCGATTCAAGCTCGGTGACATATGAGCCGGGCTCGGCGTCGGGATAATTCGGTGTTTCCGCCATGCAGAACGGCGCATTGCGTGTCGATGTGTTATCGGTCGCAACAGCGATCAGATTATCACCGTCATAATCTATGTATGCCGTTAAATCAAAGCCGAATGGCGCCACACCGTTCTCATAGAAGCCCGCCATTTTTCCGTTCACATACAGAAAGCATGACTGGCGTATTCCCTCAAATTCGATTATAACCTTTTTGTTCCTATGCCGCTCCGGCAGCTTGAACCATTTTCTATAAAAGGAAAAGGTACGCGTCTGGTTTGCGCCCGCATCCTCTGTTCGCGTTGAAAACAGCTCCCTATCATTAAAGGTATGCGGAACGCTCACATGCTCCCATTCCGGCTCGTTAAAATCCTTCTCATAGAAATATTTTCCGTTTTCATCACGGTTGCACTCAAGCGCGCGACTTAAAGGAAAAGCGTCAGCAAGCTTAAAATGCCACCCATAATTAAAATTATATATCTGCGATTCTGTTTCCAAGTTCCCCATCCTCCGAAAAAACGCACCGTACAAAAATATGCACGGTGCGCCTCTCATTTAACTATGTTTATATATTTCTATTAATCAGTCAACGATAAATGACTTGATTTCGTCTACAAATGCGTCAGCGTCGTCCGAATGTACCTCAACCTTAATCGGCTTTGATAAATCGAGGCTGAATATACCCATGATTGACTTTGCATCTACAACGTATCTGCCTGATGTAAGATCTACGTCGAAATCATACTTGCTTACAGTGTTAACGAAATCCTTAACATCATTGATTGAACCTAAGAGCATGTTAAATGTTTTCATAATTTGTCTCCTCCTCTTGTCTGTTACCGGAAACCTTTTCTTGGATTGGTTTCCATATCTTAGCCGTTTTCGACTATAACCTTATAATACATTCTTTTTTTTTATTTGTCAAGACCTATTGCAATTTTCGTAAAAATTTTATATAATAGTGCTAACATTTATTTTTGAAATTTGGAGGATATTATGAAAACTGCGTCATTCTATACTCTCGGCTGCAAGGTCAACCAATATGAGACCGAGGCAGTATCTGAGATGTTTGCCGATAACGGCTATAGAATCGTTCCATTTAATGAAAAATCGGATATCTACATTATTAATACCTGCTCTGTCACGTCCATGAGCGACAGGAAGTCGCGGCAGATGATACGGCGCGCTAAAAAGACAAATCCCGACGCGCTGATTGCCGTTATGGGTTGCTATTCGCAGACATCACCGGATGAGGTTCTCGCGATTGACGGAGTTAATCTTGTTCTCGGCACAAAGGACAGAGGCTCTGCAATGCGTCTGCTCGAAGCTCTTAAACCCGGTGATAAGCTGAACGCGGTCACAAGCGTTAAGGATAATCATGTTTTTGAGGAGCTTACCGTAAGACGCTGTATGGATCACACACGCGCGTACATTAAAATACAGGACGGCTGCTCACAGTTCTGCTCCTACTGCATAATCCCCTACGCCCGCGGACCCGTCCGCAGCCGAAAAGAGGAAGAAATTCTTGACGAGGTAAAAACGCTCGCGCAGGCAGGCTACAAGGAGATTATTCTCACAGGCATACACGCCGCTTCATACGGCGCCGACCTCGGCTGCACATCACTGGAACAGCTTCTTAATAAAATAGATAAAACAGACGGCATTGTGCGCGTAAGGCTTTCTTCTATTGAGCCAATGACGCTCAACGCGGAGTTTGTAGAAAAAATCAAGGACTGCAAAAAGCTTTGCCCGCATTTCCATATATCGCTGCAATCCGGCAGTGATTCCGTGCTCAAGCGCATGAATCGCCATTACACAACAGCTCAGTTTGAGGAGGTTGTAAACGGGCTTAGAAAGTTCTTCCCGGACTGCGCGATAACCACCGATATTATGACCGGCTTTGCAGGAGAAACCGAGGAGGAGCACAGGGAAACGCTCGCATTCTGTGAAAGGATCCAATTTGCGGAGACTCATGTGTTCCAATACTCCCAGAGGCGCGGAACACCGGCGGCAAAGCGTCCGAACCAGTGTCCGCCCGATGTCAAGGAGGCGCGCTCAAAGGAGGTTATAGAGCTTACAAACCGCTCACACGACGCATTCCTCAAACGTCACCTTGGCAGAACTATGGATATATTATTTGAAACAAAGGTCAAAGACGGCTTTTATGAGGGCAAAACCTCAAACTATATAAATGTTCACGCTCCGTCCGATACCGATATAAGCGGCGAGTTCCGTAAGGTGCTTCTTGAAAAGCTTGAAAACGGAATTGTTTTCGGGAAAATAGTTGACTAAATACCGTTTTTGGAGTAAAATAGTATGAGTGACTATATTATGGAGGACGTTATGGATAATATAAATAAAAGATTCGACGGAATCAGGCATATGATTTCAAACACACCGCTTATGGAAATAAGCTTTAAATACAAGGGCAGAAGGATGAAAATTTACGCTAAGGCAGAGTATTACAACCTCAGCGGCTCAATAAAGGACAGAGTAGCCTTTTATATATTAAAGAAGGCTTACGAAAACGGCGCAATAAAGCCGGGCGATACGATCGTTGAGGCGACCTCGGGCAATACCGGAATTGCCTTTTCGGCAATGGCGGCGTACCTGGGGCATCCCATGGTTGTATATATGCCCGACTGGATGAGCGAGGAGCGTATTAAAATCATGCGGAGCTACGGCGCAGAGGTGCGGCTCGTT
>JBJEIV010000442.1:0-5561 GCA_051877395.1 Candidatus Ornithomonoglobus sp. | reverse complement strand
ATGAGCATTTCCAGGGTGGAAATCACATATTTGCAATGCACCGCGCAGAGAGTGAAAAGCTTTATACAATTCCGGGCTTTGAGGATATTGAGGTAAGCAGACTTAAATGGCCTATGTCCGTGCTGCGTCTCAGAAGCGATAATACGGAAAGGCTTGTAGAGCTTGCCGATAAGATACTTACAAGCTGGAGAGCGTACACCGATGAGGACGCGTTCATATATGCCGAAACCGACGGTGAGCCGCACAACACGATTACCCCGATCGCAAGCATGGCGGACGGTAAATATGTTCTTGATCTTGTGCTCAGAAACAATATTACAACCGAGGAAAATCCTCTCGGAGTATATCATCCGCACGCGGAGCTTCACCATATTAAAAAGGAAAATATCGGTCTTATTGAAGTTATGGGTCTTGCTGTTCTTCCGTCACGCCTTGTAGAGGAGCTTGACGCTGTTGCGGATGCAATTGTGAACGGAAAGGACCTTGAGGCTGATGAAAAGACAGCATCACACGCGGAGTGGGCAAAGAACACTGTAATCCCTGGACATCCCGAAATCAATAAGGATAATGTTATGGATATACTTAAGGAAGAGGTAGGCAAGGTATTTGTCACTGTTCTTGAGCATGCGGGCGTTTATAAGAGAGATGAGGCCGGAATGGCAGCCTTTGATAGATTTGTTGCGCAGCTTTAATTTAAGAGATTTTAGCGGTATCTGTTCGAAGATGCCGCTTTTTTCTTGTCTGTGCTTTACAAAAATTTTATATATACCCTGAAATTTTAAGGTGAATTTAAGATTTCTATTGTAAAATAGGCTTAAAGAGGTGAACAGAAAATGGCAATCGAGGTTTTTAACAGATACGAGCATAAGTATCTTATAGATAAAGAGACTTATAAAAAGGTTCTGAAGGTTATGGATGCTCATATGGAGCTTGATGAGCATAATCCCGGACATGAACCGTATACAATTGCAAATATTTATTATGATACGGATGATGATCGTCTGATACGCAGGTCATTGGAAAAGCCGATATACAAGGAAAAGCTGAGACTGCGTTCCTACGGAGTGCCTGATAAGAATGGAAAGGTATTCCTTGAAATTAAAAAGAAGTTTAACGGTATAGTTAATAAGAGGAGAACAACTCTCGCGCTGAATGAGGCATATGATTTTACGCGCACAGGTGTTGCGCCGAAGCCTAAGGAGTATATGAATAAGCAAGTCCTCAGAGAGATTACATATTTTTTGCAAGTTTATGACCTGCGCCCGAAGCTGTATCTCGCGTATGACAGAGTGGCATATTTCGAAAAGAACAATCCCGATCTGAGAATTTCATTTGATACAAACATAAGATCAAGACGCTATAATCTGCATCTTGAGGACGGTGATTACGGAGAGCTACTCCTTGCGCCGGATATGTATCTAATGGAAATAAAAACAGGTCTTGCAAAGCCCTTGTGGCTTACTGAAATGCTGACAGAGCTTGGCATAAAGCGTCGCAGCTTTTCAAAATACGGTACAGAATATAAGCATACAATTAATTTAACGGATGAATATAAAATCCCATGCAATGCTTGAGGGCTGCATGGGATTTTATATTACTCAGCTTTACCCCCGTTTAAATAGGTGCTGAAAATAGTCTGAGGATTGTCATAATAGAAACTGCTGTTATAATCTTCTATCATATCTGAAACTTTAGAATTATACACATTTATCATGGCTTCGATTATATCACTGTTATCCTGCTGTGCAACGCTAAGAATTAACCTTTTATAAACCTTCCCTATGTCCCAATGTGTTGGGATAGAATATTCGCAATCGGCAACATTATCAAAATCACCGGAAACGATATTCATTTCTTCAATAAAATCATCACTTACCCTATCAATATTATCACTATGATATATATCCGCAAGCTCATATATTTTTTCCAGAGTGTTTTTTCCAAGCTTGTTCACAATATATGCGGGCTTATTCTTTGTTTTTCTTGCGATATACTCTATTAAGCTGCAAGTAAAAAACAGGTCGTTTGATTTTTTGTCCTCTCGTCCTATCATTTCTTTCTCACCACTTCACTTGATTCAAATCTGATACATTTCAGCGCATCGTCCGTACAGAAATTAATTTGATGTGTCGGATATTTAAATTTAGCCATACTCCAGAACTGCTGTCTTGTAATAATTCCGTCTATATAATCGGATATAAAATTATAAATCTGATCATTTGCCATTGCGCCTATAACAATATCATAATCGTGCGTTTCTCCTCTGCGGCAGGCAATTATAAAATCAAGCCATTCCTCTGTCATTGTTTTAAATTCGAGAATTTTTAAGCCTTCGTCAATCAGCATAGAATATGCGTTGACAATAGGTGTTTCATATCTTCTCGCCCAACGCTCTGCCTGCTCTTTTATAACCGTACAATAAAATCCTTTGCCAAAATCCTTGGTATTACGTCCGATTATAATTTTCGGATTTTTTATCTCTGTGAAGCTTCCGTGATAAACCAGCATTTTTCCCATGAGATTTCCTCCGTGCATGTAAACTCTGATTTATTCAATTCCCGATTTTAAATCCCTCAGCTTTGCCGTAAGGTTAGCCATTCTTTCCTCAAGCGTATTTCCTGAGGCGATTGCCTTTACTATAGCGCTTCCCACAATTGCGCCGTCACAGTAGGAGGAAAGCTCGCGTACCTGCTCGCCGTTGGAGATACCGAAGCCGACGCATGCCGGACAGGCTGCGTGTTTGTTTACTATTCCGAAGAACTCGCCGAAGTTTGTCTCAAATGACGACTTTTCGCCTGTAACACCGAGTGACGATACGCAGTAGAGGAAGCCCCTTGCCGCCTTTGCGATCTTTTCAACTCTGTCGCGTGATGTGGGCGATACGAGGAATATCTGGTATACGCCGTACTTCTCGACATATTCCTCAATTTCATCGCTTTCCTCATACGGGAGATCGGGGATAATAAGACCGTCAATTCCAACCTCTGCGCATTTTTTGAAGAACGCGTCAAGTCCGTACTGGAGAACAACGTTATAATATAGCAAAAATACCATCGGCACCTTGATTTCCTTGCGGATATCCTTAACCATATCAAATACAACGTGAATGTCCGTGCCGCCCGCAAGCGCGCGCTCGTCCGCTTCCTGTATGGTTACGCCGTCAGCGGAGGGATCCGAGAAAGGAACGCCAAGCTCTATAAGGTCAACGCCTTCACGCTCCATTGTCCTGATTGCTTCCTTACTCGTTTCTATATCCGGGTCGCCTACCGTAAGGAATGTGATAAGCGCCTTTCTGCCGCTCTCTTTAAGAGCTGCAAAGTGTTCGTCTATTCTGTTCATATATATAAAATCCTTTCAAATTTATTCGCCGTATCTAAGTTTATCAACAGCCGCTTTTACGTCAGTTTCACGCATGAACGCCTCGCCTATGAGCGCCGCGTCAAAATCAAGCGACTGCAAATACTCATAGTCCTTATGCGAGCGTATCGCCGATTCCGCAACCTTAACCCTGCCGTCGGGGATAAGCGGAAGAAGCCGTTCGCAGGTTGTGATGTCCTCCTCGAAGGTCTGGAGATTTCTGTTGTTTACGCCTATTATAGTTCCGTATTCAAGCGCGCGCCTAACCTCCTCCTCGTTGTGGGTTTCAACAAGAACATCAAGTCCAAGCTCGTCAGCGGTTTTGTGGAATTGCTTAAATTCGGCATCTGTAAGCGCCGCCATGATAAGCAGTATCGCGTCAGCGCCCGCAAGCTTTGCCTCGTAAATCATGTATTCGTCCACGGTGAAGTCCTTGCGCAGCACAGGTATTTCATATTCCCTTGTGATTGCCCGAACGAAGTTTAAATCACCCTTGAAGTATTCCGGCTCTGTGAGAATTGACATTGCCTGTATGCCGCTTTGGCTGTATTCTGCCGCGATTTTGATAGGGTCAAAATCCGGACGGATCAGCCCCTTTGAGGGTGACGCTTTCTTGATTTCGGCTATGATTGAAACACCGTCATAGTCCGTAAGGGCTTTTTTAAAACGCGGTGGTTTTAATTCTGTTTTATCAAGCTCTCGTATAAGCTGCGCCGGAGACTTTTCCGACTTTGCGGCTTCAACGCGCTTTTTTGTCGATTCAATTAATTTATCAAGTATCATATCAAGCAAATTCCTGTGTCTTTTTAACAAGCTTATCGACCATTGCAAGAGCCTTGCCCGAGTCGATCATTTCCGCCGCGAGCTTTACTCCGTCAGCGATTGAATCAGCCTTTCCGCCTATGTACATGCCGCAGCCCGCGTTGAGAAGAATGATGTTTCTTCTTGCGCTCTGTTCACCCTTGAAAATACTGAGCGCAATTTCAGCGTTCTCCGCGCCTGTGCCGCCCTTGATATCCTCGATCGTGCCGTATTCCATGCCGTAGTCATGCGGGTCGATTTCGTATTCAAGAATTTCGCCGTCTTTAATTTCGCTCACAAAGGTCTTGCCTGTGATCGTTACCTCGTCCATGCCGTCCGAACCGTTCACGATAAGAGCCTTTGTTGCGCCCATGTTCTTCATGCAGTATGCGAAAATTCTCGCGGTATCGCGGCTGAATACGCCTATAAGCTGATGCTTCGCGTTTGACGGGTTTGAGAGAGGTCCGAGCATATTGAATATTGTTCTTATGCCCAGCTCACGTCTTACGCCCGCAACGTTTTTCATTGCGCCGTAGAACTTCTGCGCGTTCATAAAGCCGAAGCCCACGTCGTTAATGCACTCCAGAACCTGCTCCGGTGTGAGCATGATGTTTACTCCGAGCGCCTCAAGCAGATCTGCCGCGCCGCTCTTTGAGGATGCCGCGCGGTTGCCGTGTTTTGCAAGCTTAACGCCTGCCGCTGCGCACACGAACATTGAGGTTGTCGAAATATTAAAGCTGTTTGTACCGTCACCGCCTGTTCCGACAAAATCTATGTAGTCGCCCCCCGGTGCTATCTGCGCGCCCTGTTCCTTCATTGCCATACATGACGCAACGATTTCGTCAACTGTCTCACCCTTAATGCGCAGCGCGGTAAGATATGCCGCCTTCTGGGCGTCTGTTGCCTCGCCTGTAAGCATCAGCGTCATTGCGCGGCTTGCTTCTTCTTTTGTCAAATCCTTGCCGTCAACTAATTTTGCTATTATATCCTTCATTATATTATCCTTTCCGTCGGCGGAGATCCTCCTCCGGCTGTATAATACTATATTTATCTACATGATATTATATCACACAATATCGGATTTGTAAATCACTTTATTTGATAAAATTGACATTGGACTGAATATATTTTATGATTTTTGGAGAATACAAAAGAAAAGGAGTTGTCAGCTATGAAGATAACAGATAAGTTAATAAAAGAGTATGAGGAGTATATCACAAATGAAGAAAAAGCCCGGGCGACCGTAAAAAAGTATATTCATGATGTTGAGGCGCTGGCGGTGTGGCTTGGCGGAAGGGATGCCGATAAGGAGCTGATGCTGGAATATAAGGGGCATTTGCGTGAATTATATGCGCCCGCAAGCGTAAATGCCGCGGTATCGTCGCTCAACAGCTTTTTTTCCT